>JBDGTL010000094.1:0-25338 GCA_042216905.1 Halodesulfurarchaeum sp. | reverse complement strand
CCGTGACCGGTTTTCTCGGTCCGGCTCGTTCCGTGACCGGTTTTCTCGGTCCGGCTCGTTCCGTCACCTCTCCCTCGTATCGATCACCCTTCTGACGGGTGCCTCCCTTGCAGTCCTCTACCACGTCGTCGACGTCGTCGGTGGGGTCATGGCCTTTCTCCTTATCGCCGGTGCATCGATCGGGCTCGCGGTAGCCGCTCGTTCGGTGTCCCGGCGGCGGGCACTGTTATTCGCCGGGTTCCTGTTCCTCGGAGGGGCCGGATATTACCTGCTGACCATGCCCGAGGCCAGATTCGCGATGCTTTCCATCGGGCGAGTGATGAGAGACGTGCTCTCGCTGGTGACCGGGTACTCGGTCCTCCGGGTAACGAACGTCAGAAATTGGGCGCTCGCCGTCACGGCCGCGCCGACGTTTCTCGTGTGGTACTTCGCTGTCCGGGAGAATTTCGTGGCCGCCTCGACGGTCGGTGTGATACCGCTCGGATTCTTCGTCCTGACGGGAGACAGCGGTACCGTCGGAACAACCATCGGGACCCTTGGGGCGTTCGGGGCCGTCGGGTTCGATACGCTCGAAAGCCACGGCGCCGGTCGTGCTCAGGGCGAACTCGTCGTCGGCCTCTTCGCGCTTCTTTTACTCGCCGCCGGATCGGTGGGGGCCGCCCCGGGGACGGGCGGTCCGATCGTCCCACCCGACAGAACCGATCCCCAGGGCGATCTGGTGACCAGGGCGAACCATCTCACGGTCGGCGGTGGTCTCGATCTATCGCCGACAGTGCTCTTCACCGTCGAGTCCGAAACCGGCGCATATTGGCGTGCAACGGTGTACGACCGGTTCACCGGCCGGACCTGGATCCGGACCGGTCCCGTGGAGTCACGTGGAAAGCGGGCGGAACCGCCACCGGGTGCGTCGAGACGGATCGAACAGCACGTGACAGCCAGACGTCCGGTAGAGGTGTATCCCGCCGCTTCCAAGCCAGTTCGAGTGCGTGGACCGGCGACGATAACGGAATATGGCGACCTCGACGGGCAGGGTCTTCTCCGAGACGGCGAGGACTATTTCGTCGTGAGTCGGCGCCCCGTCCTCTCCGAGAATCGCCTGACGGAATCGTCGGGGGCGTATCCGCCATCGATCCGCAACCGGTACCTGCGTGTACCTGCCAGTACCCCGGATCGCGTGCATCGATTGGCCCAAGAGATCGCCGGAGACGAGCGAGATCCCGTCCAGAAGGCGGTCGCAATCGAGGCCTGGCTCGAGGCCAATAAAGCCTATTCGCTCGACGTGAGACGACCCGGGGGAAACGTCGTCGACGCCTTCCTCTTCGAGATGACGCGGGGATACTGTGTCTATTATGCCACCTCGATGGTGGTCCTCTTGCGGACGCAAGGTGTCCCAGCGAGGTTCGTCGTCGGGTATACGCCCGGCCAACAGGTCGACGGGGATCAATGGGTCGTCCGGGGTCTCGACTCGCACGCCTGGGTCGAGGTCTACGTTCGTGAGGTCGGGTGGGTGCGATTCGATCCAACCCCGAGCGGACCGCGACGGGCGGCGGAGCGCCAGGAGATCCGCCAGGCACGGGCCGCGGACCTCCCGGGCGTCGACGCTCTCGGCAGCGAAACGGAACCACTCGGTCAAAATGGGACCGCGAACGGACAGTCGAACGGTACGACTGACACGTCACCGGTCGGCGACAGAAACCCCGCACCGATTCGACGGGAGAATGGGACGAGCGGAGCGAGGACCGATTCGAACGTCACGCTCAACGGATCGGTTCCCCCACTCGATTCGAGGAGGGAGAGCACCTCGACACTCCCCCGTATCCGGCGGATCGGGACGTGGCTCGTCCTCGCAGGAGCGCTGGCGGTCGGGTTCAGACGGACGAGAGCGGGCGAACAGGTCGTTCGATTCGTGTGGCTCCGTCGGCTTCCGACCGGCGATCCGGAGCAGGTCGTCGACGGGGTCTACGACCGCGTGGAATACCTTCTCGAGCGCGAGTCGAGACCGCGCCGCTCCGGAGAGACCGTCAGGCAGTACGTCACCGAGGTCGCACGGGACGAACGAGTCAAGGAGATCGCCCACATTCGGGAACGGGGTCGATACGCGGACGGATTCGACGAAACGGACGGCGATCGGGCCCGAAATCTCCTCCGGGAGGTGCTCTCCGACCGCGTCGCCGCCTTTCGGTTTTTCCCGTCGACAGTGTTTAATAGGTTGCTTTCGTAGCCTTTGGCGTAATGTCGGAAGTCTGCTCGACGTGCGGGTTGCCCGAGGAGCTCTGCGTCTGCGAGGACGTCGCGAAGGAGTCCCAGGAAATCACAATCCGCATCGACGAGCGCCGATACGGTAAGGAAGTCACCGTCATCGAAGGATTCGACCCGGACGACGTCGATCTCGATTCGCTGTCTTCGGATCTGAAGTCCAAAATGGCCTGCGGTGGGACCGTCGACGACGGCGAGATCGAACTCCAGGGCAACCATCGCGGGCGCGTCGAGGAATTCCTCCGCGAACGCGGATTCAACGTCGCCTGATCACCATTCGGTCGGACAGCATCGCACGACTGAATGTGCGGACCGGTTCTGATTATTCCCGAACCAGCGGGCCGTCCCACGCCTCGAGGCCTCCCGCCAGGCTCTCGATCCTGGCGTCGTCCGGAACGCCCTCGTAGGATTCGATGAGCCGTGCGGCCTGCATGCTCGCCTCGCCGTGCGGACAGATAGTCACCACGTGGGACGCGCCGTCTAGGTCCTCCATCGACTCCACGAGGTCCTCGAAGGGGACGTTCTCGCTTTCTGGAACGTGTCCCGTTTCGTATGCGTGGGGCGAGCGGATATCGACGACCCGGACCGGGTCCTCCGAGTCGAGGAGGGTCAGTAATTCCTCTGGATCGATTTCCCCGGGCATGCCTCGCCATTCGAGAGCCTGGAGATAAGCCACTCGATTGTCCCGGATCCGACCGATTGTGAAACGAGGGCGGACCACCAGCCCCGCCACGGTCCGTCCGAAGTCCAGTATATAGTGTCCAGTCGGTTCGACAGCGAAATGGCCGACTATCCCGTCCGCCGTCGGAGATTCGGTTCAGAGAACCCCTGTTTCCTTCGCAAGCAACACCCCTTCCAGAGTCGCATCGTTCGCCGGTTGGTCCCGGGCGACGTCGATTGCTCTCTCGATCGGGACGGTCTCGACCGTGAGGAACTCGTTCGAATCGAGGGTCGCTTCTCCCGGAGAGAGATCCTGAGCGACGGTTATACCCCGTTCGTGTCGCAACACGCCAGTGGCAACGTCGAGGCGCTGGATCGTCTCGAGTTTCTCCGCAGTGTATCCCGTCTCCTCCTCGAGTTCGCGACTGGCGGCGTCGCGGTAGGTCTCTCCCGGTTCCACGATGCCGGCCGGGAGTTCGAGACAGGCGGTACGGATCGTGGGACGATACTGCTCGACGAACACTACTTCGTCCTCGAGGATCGGGACGACGACCACGGCGGGTGGGAGGTCGGCCCAGTAGTATCGTTTCGTCGACCCATCGGGTTGCTCGACGAGATCGTAGCCACCGTCGTACCACCCCGTCTCGTATTCGGTGGCCGATTCCAGGACGCGCCACGCCGTATCGTTCATAGGCGCGGAGTACGGCCCCGGGTACAAGGAAGATACGTTTGGTTCGTGAAAGAGCGGGGTATCAATCCAGGAGATCGGCGTAGAACCGCCCGAAGGCCATTCGGCGGACGGTCGAGACGGCCGCATCGGGTTCGTTCTGAAAGGTCACCGCGGCGACCTCGTCACGGACCGGTACTGGATGCCAGGCGCGTCCGTCGACGTGTTCACTCCCTTCGAGGTGGACGTCGAGGTCAGGATGGCTAGATCGCCAGGTGTCGAATGCCTCGCTGTTCCCGACGTGAACCTCGAGCAGGGAGGCAAACAGAGCGTCTCGTGCGGTCTCGAAGACCGATTCACTCAGGCGGTCGCGAAACTCCTCCCGGTCGAAATTCATCGCCCGCGCGGCTTCTTTGATCACCGATTCGGCAACTGGCCCCAGTTCCTCGTATATCTCCCGTACCTCGGATCGCGTCTCAGGGTGGTGGAATCCCCGCGTCTCCATGGCCGGTCCTCACTCCTCCTCGTCCGGGTCGTCTCTCGAATCAGCCGCCATCCGACGGGTGAGGTCGCGGGCTTCCTCCAGGATTTCCCGATCAGACTGGGAAAGGTCACCGAAGTCGTTCCCCTGGACGCCCCGATCGGGGACCGCCGGACTGGATTGTTCGATGACCTCCTCCGGGATGTCGAGGTCGACCTCGTCGGCCCGTTCGGCCACGAGCGGAGCGAGTGTCTCAGGCGACCGCTCCCCCCAGTCCGGGACGTGCTCTGACAGCCACTCTTCGTGTTCCTCACCCCGTAGTATCGCGGTAAACGCGACGTGGTTCGCCAGGTGCTCTTCGTCGACCTGGGGTTCGTCGCAAATCGGACACGCGTATCCCATACGCCAACCGAATCACCCCATCTTAAAACCGGTCACGGTCGTCGAGGGAGCGAGAGAGCAGGAGTGCGTTCTCCCCGTCGGGATAGTAATTGCCCTTTGTCCCCTCGAAACTGAAGCCCTGTCGGCGGTAGAGGTCGAGTGCCCTGTCGTTGCTCGGACGAACCTCGAGGTGGACCTCCGAGATGCCCTGGGACCGGAGGACGGAGAGACTTCGCTGGAGGAGGAGACGACCACGGCCCTCGCCCTGTCGCTCGGGTTTGACGGCGAGGTCCTTGACGTGACCGACCGGTCTCGTCCCCGGTTCGATGACGTCGGAAACCACGTACCCGGCGACGTCTCCCCCGATCGACCCACCCGGTTCGGGATCGTCCATGACGAGGAACCCGGGCACGTCGACGAAGCGCTCGAACGACTGGAAGTCCCACGGGTGCTCGAAGACCTCCCGTTCGATCCGGAGGACGGAGAGCAGGTCAGCACGGACGGCCTGTCTGATATTCCCGCCCGGCCGCGGATCCACCGTCGTCACGACCGACTGTTCGTCCCGGGTCACAAAGAGGTTCACGCACGAGTATGGACACGGTCCACTGAGCCACGCCCTCCCCCTCTGGCTTCCCCAAGCAGTGCTCCAAATAACACCAGGTACCGACTGGTTGGGAAACAGGGGCGATACTCCTGGGCCCAAACCCCAACTCTCCTCGACTGTACGCGAACCGGCTCAAAATACAACCAATACGACACCCCGGGAAAGGCTGAGGATCGGGTCAACTGCCCGGCAGGGGCAAGTCCGTTCATATCCTCTCGATCCGGCCCTGACAGTCGAATTGGGACGTACCATGGGCCAAGACGGAGACACCAATTGTGTATGAACCGTCTCCGGGAATCCACCGGGGGTTTCGAAATGGCAAGGGTCAACCGTCGGGAAATCGCTCGTATCGCTATGTTCAGGAGTGGCGAATTCGTCGCTGACGTTCTCGGGGTCCACGACGAGGCGCAGATACAGCCAAACGGCGTCGATTTACGAGTGGACACAATTTTCGAGCAGCAGACACCGGGACGGCTCTCGAAGGAGGGGACGGAAATCGGCGACCGCACGGAAGTCGATCCCGAGCGGGTAGTGCCAGACGGCACGGATCCCGGAGATGCCGAATCCTCGGGTGTCGATATCTATACCCTCGATCGGGGCGGCTACATCGTCCAGTACGAGGACCCTGTCACCATCCCCGAGGAGCACATCGGTTTCGTCCTCCCGCGGTCGTCGTTGATGCGCAATTCTTGCATGCTCAATACTGCCGTCTGGGACGCGGGATATTCGGGGAGAGGTGAGGGGTTGCTCCAGGTCCATCATCCGGTCGAAATCGAACGTGGTGCACGTATCGCTCAACTCGTCTTCGCGGAGGCTGATCACGAGGGGCTGTACGATGGGTCCTTCCAGGGCGAACGCCTCGATTGATTCTCACTGTATTTCCAATCGAGAACCGGATCAGTCAGAACGGGAATTTTCGGCGTAGGTTTCGTCCTGATCACCGTTCTTGCACCGGTCAGCAGCACGTCCGGTAATACTAGAGTGGCTCAAACGAGGTCCGAACCGTTACGACATGGAATCGTAAATCGCCACTCGCGACTCACTTCGCTTCGTCGCCCGGCTCGATCCAGTGCCACTGCATGAGGAATAGGCAGTATGCTCCGAACGTATAAGGACACGACCGTCGAAAGCGCACCTATGTGCCGTCGGGCCCGTGGGCGACGGAGTGTGCTCATCGCGTCTCTCTGTACCGTTGTCGTCGTATCATTGTTCGTCCTCGTGGTTCTCGCGAGTACTCCAGCCGTCGCCCAGGACCGTCCGGCGTTCGTCGAGGAGAACGTCACTCAGAATACGACGTGGACGGCGGAAGGCGGCCCGTACCGTGTCGTCGAGAACGTGACCGTGACGAACAATTCGACATTGACGATCGATGCGGGGACGGAGGTGCAGGTCGCGGAGGGCGTTTCTATCCGGGTCCAGGGGACGCTCTTCGCCGATGGATCTCGAAACCGGCCCGTCGTGTTCACATCGGCGAAACGACATCCCGGCCGTGGCGCCTGGGGTTCACTCGTCCTAGCTGGCACCGGGCAATCTTCCATCCGGTTCGACCAGGTTCGAATCGAGTATCCGACAACCGGGATTCTGATACCGGGGGGATCCGGTTCGGTCGCTATTCACGATTCGTCCATCCGCCACGCCGCCCGGAGTGGAATCCGGGCGTCGGCGGGAACGGGAACACTCTCGGTTTCCGTCATCGACACGTCGTTTCGGGATCTCGGGGAATACGGTATCGCGGCCCGTCCGGTGAACGAAACGGCGATCCGACCGACCGTGGACACGTGGCGAATATCGGATTCGTCCTTCGTCGCCATCGGATCGAGTGCGGTTTTCGTCGACGCCGACTCGGCACGGAACCTGTTCGTCCTCGACAACACCGTCGAGCGCGCTCGAACCGGGGTGCGCGTAACCGGAGATTTCGTATCGGCAGTGTCGATTCGCGGAAATTCGATCCACGCGGCGCGGTCCGGGATTTCCGTGGTCGCGGAAACGCTCTGGGACGTCGACCTCGCGGAAAACGTCGTTACCGGGGGCACCCCCGGCATCGAGGTCGCTGCCGAGCCAGGCGCCTGGGGGGTTTCGATACGGGGCAATCGAATCGTGGATGGGGGAACGGGGATCCGCCTCACCCGGCGTCCCGGTGGGGCGAATGACCCGAATTATGGGGTGACCGTTCGGGAGAACCGAATCGCTGGAAACGACGGGTATGGGTTGCACCTCGTGTCCGGGACTGTCCGAAACACGTCCCTCGAGGTCCGAAACAATACGATCGTCGACAACGGTCGGTCCGGCGTCAGTCTCGAAACCCAGGCGCTCACCGACACCACACTCTCCGGAAACACGATTCGGCACAACGGATGGGACGGCATTTCGATCTCGGCCGATCGAATGCGGGACGTCGTCCTGACCCGCAACCGGATTCGATCGAACCGAAAGGACGGGGTCGATCTCGTGGCGCGACGGACGATGCGAGACGTGACCGTGCGGAACAATCGTCTTCTCGACAACGGTGGAATCGGACTGTCGATCCGAACCGGGATCCCGTCCGGGGGAACGGTCCGTATCGCGGACAATCTCCTGGCCGCAAACGCCTACGGTCTCCGCATCGTCGGTCCCCAGCGCACGTTCGTTCGACACAACGACGTGGTGTTCAACACGGTCGGGTTCGAGTCTGCCTCACCGATCCAGGACGTGAGACCAGGCACCGGGGTATTCCTCAGGTCGGTCCGGGGAAACGTCAGTCTCACACGAAACGACGTCTACGGGAACGAAATCGGACTCGTGCTCGAGACACGGGGGACCGTCCAGGCCGAATCAAATTTCTGGGGCGCACCGAGCGGCCCCTACCATCAGTCGATCAATCCGGCGGGAAGCGGAAATCCCGTCGTGACCCGATCGGGGTGGGTCGACGTCACGCCAGTCCTGTCCGCCCCCGTTGGACCCAGACGGTATCGCCCAGACGCCTCGCTGTCAGTGTCTCACCGATCAGTTGCCGTCGGCGAGGCAGTCACCCTCAAAGCGGTGAGTTCCTCCGACCGGGACGGGCGAGTTACACGATACCGATTTTCGATCGAGGGGCGGTCCGCGTCCGTGACCGGAAACGCGATTCGTCGTGTTTCGTTCGACGAACCGGGAACGTACCGCGTGTCGGTTCGGGTCGAAGACGGCATGGGTATCGAGAGTGACGTGGCCAGTGCCACAGTTTCCGTTCACGCACGACAGACGACGTCGCAGGCGACGGAGACACCCGGCAAGTCACGGACGACGACCGGGGCCAACACCACTCCGCCGCAGAACCCCCCGGAACAGGAAGACGGCCCGCTCCCGGCACTTCTCTCTATCAGTGGTCTCATTGGACTTATCCTCTACCTCGGAGCGGTCGGACTCGGCGTCCTCGGAATGTATCAAACGGTGACGGAGCGTTCCCTGACCGTTCGTGGAAGACGAATCCAGGTCATCGCCATAGCCGGAATCCTCCTCTGGGCCGTGGGTGGGTTCCTGGGCCCACCGGCCCTACTCCGGGTGAGTGCGTTCGGTCTCGTCGTGTGGGTGCTCGGGACCGGCATCTCGTATCTCATCGCGAAAGGAGCGTGATCGACGAGCAACATCTGCTACCAGGCACGTCGACGGACAACATCTGCTACCAGGCACGTCGACGGACAACATCTGCTACCAGGCACGTCGACGGGCAACATCTGCTACCAGGCACGTCGACGGACAACACCTGTTACCAGGCACGCGCCCGTCGAAATCCGTCGTAAACGATGACGAAAGCGAGGTCGAATACACGATATAAGGTCGGTGACTCCGCCCAAATGACCGGGTACGCGAGTCGTCGATGACCACGTCGGAGTGGCGAAGAAAACAAGGTCGGGAACGGCGGAGTGTCGGGCAGTGTACGACCGGAACACGCCAACCGAAATGGCGGTCGTCGACCGCTGGGATGGGGGTGTCGGCTGGGTCGCCCACCCGGACGAAACCGGCGTCCGGGCCAGTCACGCTGTCGAATCGAAGGACGGGGTCTGGATCTTCGATCCGCTCTGGGCACCGGGTGCGTTCGACCTCGTTTCCACCCTCGGAACGGTGGCAGGCGTTGTTGTCCTGTCCGACTGGCACACCCGGGACGCTGCGCGATTCTCCCGAGAGTTCGACTGCCCCGTTCAGTATCCATCCTGGCTGCGTCGGGTGGGGAACCGGCTGGACGTTCCCACCGAACGCGAGGATCACCGCCTCGGCGAGTCGGCGTTCGTCCTCGGGCGAGTCGACGGTCTGTTTCCGTGGAACGAGGGAGTCGCGTACCGTCCCGCCGATGGGACCGTGATCTCCGCCGACGTCCTTGGAACTGGGCCGGTCCACTGCGCTCCGTCCGAACGCCTCGGCGTCGTTCTCGCGGCCCGGTTGTGGCCGCCCAGTGACGCGTTCGCCGGGATTTCTCCGGACCGGATTCTCGTGGGTCACGGAACCGGCGTTTTCGACCACGCCGAGGAGGCCCTCGAGGATGCACTCGAGGGCGCACGACGACGCCTCCCCAGTGCGATTCGGTACTCCCTTCTCCCCCAACTCCGGAGTGGGTTCGAGGCGCTCACTGGCTAGGAGGCGACGTCGAGTTCGCCGGCGACTCCCCCGACCCGGTCCGTTTCGTCCACTTCTGTTCCACGTCACGGTTCGCCAGGACGAGGGTATCGCCCGATTCGAGCGTCAATCGACTCTTGCGGAGGCCGATTTCCGAGACGGTCCCGGTCGTTCCGGCCACCGCCACCGAGTCCCCCGGATCGAAATCGGGATCCTTGATGAGGTAGATCCCGGCGACAGTGTCTTCTATCATATCGGATAGGGCATAGGAGACGCCGAGTGCGATGAACCCGGCGGCGGTCCCGAGACTCGCAGCGATGTCGCCGAGTCCCAGAATCGAAAGCAGCGTGAGACCGGCGCCGAACCACATGAAGATGGTGACGACGAGGACAGCGAAATCGCCGACGAGCCGGTTTTCCGCCGTGAACACGCCGGACATGATCCGCCGCAATACCGACCGAACGAATGTGATAGCAAGGTACGCGAGGGCGAAAAACACCAGTCCTGAAAGGACTCGTGGCAGTGCGGCCGTGATCCCGTCGACGAACTCCGCAGTGACCTGGAGTACGAGCTGGGTGAGAGTGGTTTGCATGGTGGCCAAGACGGCAGGACGTTCAATAATAGTGGTGTGGTTCTGACTCCCGTCCTCACTCTTCACACCCGGAGTGTCCACGATGAAGCCCCCACTTTCGGTGTGTCCACGATGAGGTCCCCACTTTGCTCCACGAGGGTCGGTGGGATCCCTGACCCAGTCCGAGTGTGAACATTCGTCGGCCAGCCGCCGTATTCGAAAAAGCGTCGGGACCGATCCGTCCATCGTGCCTGAAAATCGTTTCCGTGATGACGGAATTCATGTGAGTTCGACGATCGACGGAGACAGATTTTAGTAATTGTGGAATAACATTCCCACATGGAATGTCGCGTCTGTGGGAAACAGATCCAGGACGTCGAAGAGGGTGAGTATTGCCCGGTGTGCGAGTTCACCCGACCCCAGTTGTGAACCGACGGCACGGACCGATCGAGACCCCCTGCCACGTCCGAACTGCCCGTCCGAATGTGCCTCGCGGTTATTCGGTCCTGCGTACCGTTCCGTTCTCGACGTACCAGTTGCCCCGTTTTGGAATGGAGTTTCTTCACTGATCCTTCGGGCGTATCCAGACGACGGTCGTTTCCGTCAAGAATTCCACCCGGATGCGTTCGAGAACGGTGTCATGACCGGGGATGAGGCTGGTATCGGCATCCGTTGGGGACTGGTGTGCGAGCGGATAGCTGAGGAACGGGCCCGGATGGATGGATACGGATTCGGTTCGATCGGATGGGTGAGGATTCGGTTCGATCGGATGGGTGAGGATTCGGTTCGATCGGATGGGTGAGGATTCGGTTCGATCGGATGGATACGGATTCAGTTCGGGGTATTAGAAATGATATCGATTCGAATAGATGGCTGGGGGCGGTTTCGAGAGGATTTATCGGGGTGTGACCCGTCTGGTACTCGTGAGCGGTCATGCTAGATTCGATTTTTCTCGAGTATTTCGGGCCGAATCCGGTCGTCCACGCGTTCGTCGGTGGGCTGGTAATCGCCGGAATGAATCTCTTTGGGGCGCTTCTCGTACTCGTCTGGCGGAATCCGTCCGATCGAACGATGGACACCGCCCTCGGATTCGCCGCGGGTGTCATGATCGCCGCTGCCTTTACGAGTCTCATCGTTCCTGGAATCGAAACCTATGCGAACGGAAACCCTGTTCCCGTCCTTGTCGGAATCCTGCTCGGGGCACTCTTCCTCGACCGGGCCGACATCCTGGTTCCGCACGCACACTTCCTCCTGACCGGTCGCCGTCGTCCCGACATGGCTGATGGAACCTCCCAGATTGTTCCCGCCAACGACCGGACCGCAGGTGTCATTCTCTTCATCCTCGCAATCACCCTCCACAACATGCCCGAGGGGCTCGCCGTCGGGGTTGGCTTCGGGAGCCGGAACGTCGGACAGGCGGTCAGCCTGATGTTCGCGATCGGTATCCAGAACATCCCGGAGGGGCTCGCCGTCTCGATCGCGGCCATTAACGCCGGACTCGATCGGCGATTGTACGCCGTCTTCGCGGGAATCAGGGCCGGTGTGGTCGAAATTCCGCTCGCCGTGTTCGGCGCGTTCGCCGTTCTTGCTGTCCGACCACTGCTCCCCTACGCGATGGGGTTCGCCGCTGGTGCCATGCTCTTCGTCATCAGCGACGAGATCGTGCCCGAAACCCACCGACACGGCCACGAACGGATCGCGACTCTCGGGACGATGCTCGGGGTCGTGGTAATGCTGTATCTCGACACCACCCTCGGGTAAGTCGGGACAACCGCGTCTATCGGTCGACGATTATCGCGACTGTTCGGACCCGCCGGAGGAGCGAAGTCGCTTCGCTGCGACGTCACGGTCGGCTCTCGTATTCACATTGAAGAAGGTCCAGTCCGAGGCGAGTGCGTCCAGGTCGGCTCCCTCGATGACGACGTAGTCGAGTGATTCGATCGCCTCGATTGGGCGCTCGACGCCGTTCGCCCGCGCAGAGCGGATCGCATCGACCGTCGGCGCGACGCGATAGACGGACTGGAGAGGCTGATACCAGCCATCTGACGTTCGTGGAATGGCCCCGTCCGATTCCGCTGCCAGGTCGAAGAGCGAGGAGAGGAACCCGGGATCCACGAAGGGCATATCGCAGGCGACGACGGCGGCCGATGAGGCGTCCGTCTCCGATAGCCCCCGACACATGCCATGGAGGGGGCCCTGGTCCGCGTTCTCGTCGAGCGCAAACCGGACCGGGAGTGGGTAGCCCTCCAGGGCAGACTGGATGGCGGATCGCTGCTCGCGACGGCAACTCACCACGAGTTCGTCCACTACTGGAGCGATCCTGTCGGCAACGTGGCGGACGAGGGGCGTTCCGGCCAGCGGACTACAGGCCTTATCTTCGGTCCCGAATCGTGTGGATTTGCCCCCGCAGAGCACGACGCCCGCTCGCATCGTCTATGTGAAGACGACCGGGCTATACGAAAGCGCCGAATTTCGTCCGTCACACTGGTTCGATTACCTCCTCGCCCTTCATCGAACGGAACAACCGTTCGGTGAACCCCTCCTCGACCCGGGTTGTGTCGGGATCGAGTCCGTCCATGTGCGGAACCGATACCTGTCCGCCCGCCATTCGCGCGTGGCCGCCGGCGCTCGATTGAGGGATGTCCTCGACCGCCCGTTCGAGGGCGCGACCCATGTGAAGTCGGTCGTCTCGTGACCGGCCGGACAGGTGAAGTGTCCCGTTTTTCCTCCCACCGACGACGTCAGCCGTCACGCCTTCGAGACGCATCAGTTCGTCTGCGGCCTGCGAAATCGCGTCCAGGTTCTCCACGGTTCCGACGTTGCTCACGGCGAAGGGACCGTTCACCACCCGATTGTCGATGGCCCTGGATTTCACGTCGAGGATCTCGGCGTCGACCTGCGGGTGACCGATTCGGTCGAGGAGGTCGTCGTCGACACCCGGGTACAGGTAGCGTGCGAGTTCGAACTCCGCGGGGGAACACCCCGTCGTCAGGTGATTGGTATCTGATAGAATCCCGAACATGAGTCCGGTCGCCAGGGCTGGATCGATGACTCCGTCGACCGATTGGCCGTTCACCGGGTCATCGACCGGATCGAACCCAGTGGAGCGGAGATACTCCGTGACGATCGTGGAACACGCGCCGTACTCCGGTCTGACGTCGGTAAACGAGTGTCCGGTGCCCGATCCAGGGTGATGGTCGATGACGGCGAAGGGCCGAAGTGTGTCCGCGCCGTCGAATCCCCGTGGTTGGTTGTGATCGATGAGCACGACCCCGTCTCCATCGAGGTCTCCGGGAGACTCGATCACTTCGAGTTCGAGGTCGAGGACCGTACGAAACGCCCGATTTTCCTGGTGCCGGATCTCCCCCGGGAACCTGATCGTCGCCGGGGTATCGACCGACTCCGCGAGACGCGCCACGCCGATTCCTGCAGCCATCGCGTCGGGGTCGGGGTTCGGATGGAGCAGGACCGTCACGGAATCGCGGTCGGCCAGCACACGGCGGAAGGTTTCGCCCGTCGAACGGAAGTACCGCCTGAGGCCCCAGGCGAGGACGCCCACAGCGACGAGAACGACGAGAACAATGGCTCCCGCCTCGGCGGGATTGGCCCGCACGTACGACGTGATGGCCCCTCCGTACGATCGAAGGGCGGTTGCGAAACCGGCTCTCCACGCCATACACCCGAATTCCGGGGCTTCCCGTATGAATATTTACCTCCGTTCGTGACACTATTCACCGTTCTATCGCGAGGATGCCTGCGTGGTTCGGGCACCTATTCTAACTGCAGGAGCGGACCCGTCGATTTGCTCGGGTACGTACGTTCTTTTCGGCACTGGCCGTGGGAGCGTCTCACTTCACACCCCGGTTGTTGATAGCCACGTTCGTTGGCATTACATACTAGTCGAATGGCGAGGAGGGCGTCGAATACTCGAACGAAAATACCCGGTCGCGGTCGGCCGCTGTCCTCGCCTGCAAGAACGGCACACCTGAATGCAGCTGTCCCACGACACAGCCCCTCCGCCAGTCGAGTCCCACCGAGAGACACCCTGCGGGGGGAATGGAATCAATGTCTGGGCGGTGCATGAACCCGGCCCCTCCCCCCAACAGCTATCTCGATTGTGTAGCAATATCAACGGGAACCACCCTGGGCTGTCGGCACGTGCGACCGCCAGACGAAATGGTGGGCCGAATCGGGCCGCGATCGAATGAAACCGACAGAAGGGCTGACGGTCGGATCGGGAAAAGTGAGGCCGACCGACCCGGGGTGTGTTCAATACGAATACAGGTGGCAGGTGAATGAGCATCGACGTCACGTCTATCGACACGACCGAACTCGAACGGAAGACCAAGGAGCGGGGTGCGAACTACGCCGACCGGTACGTGGGCTGTGCGCAGTCCTCGTTCAGTACCGTAGTCGACGTCCTCCGTGAGGAGGTCGGATACGAACTCGTCGATCCGGAGACACAGGATGCGATGTTTGCCGGGCACGTGGGATTGGCGGGCGGGGTTGCGGCCTCCGGCTACGGGACCTGTGGAGCAATCCAGGGATCGGGGTTCGCCGTGAGCCTCGCGACGGGTGTCGGTCGGGCCGAACAGGAAACGGAGGGGAGCGAGGCCCGGATGCGGGCCTACGACAACGTGTATCGATACGTCGTCGACCCGGCACTCGAGGCGTTCGACGGACTCGCTTGCCGGTCGGTGCAGTGGGCGACATTCGACCGGGCCTGGAACATGGCCGGCCCGCTCCCCGCTGCGGAAGGAATCGATCCGGGTGCCTTCGAGGACTTTCACGAACACGAGTGTACCGCCTGCAAGGACGAAGCGGGGTGCATCAAACCCGAGAAGTGTGTCATTCCACAGATCGCGTGGTGGGCAATACACGGGATACTGGACATGAAAAAAGAGGTCGTAGAGGACTCCGATTGAGGGGAGAAACAACCAGAGCGTCCAATTGAGGGATGACACCACCAGACGGTCCGATTAACGGAAGAGACCATCGGAACGTCCGATCGATAAAATCCCGTCAGGAATCCCGCTGGAATACGGTAACGTCGACCCACCCGGACGCTCCCCTCGGGAACGGGTCGTCCTCCTCTCGCGCCTGCATGCGACCCGTACCGTCGACGGCCCGGACCGTGACCTGCATTCGCTCCTGGGTCGGCACGAACCGATACACCCACTGACGCCAGGCATCCTCCGCGTCGAGGGCAGGGCCGAGCGTCGCCTGGTCCCAAGTCCGCCCGGCGTTCGTCGAGACCTGGACGGACTGGATCCCCCGCGTTCCCGCGTAGGCGTGCCCGCCGACCTCGATCCGTCCATCCGGGAGGTGGTTGATCGTCCAGAGTTTCGCCACAGTGTTGACGGGGCCGGTCCCGTGCCAGCCCTTTTTCTCCCAGTATCCGGTCGCCGGTTCGTCGAGGATCTCGATCTCGTCGATCCACTTGACGTTGATTTCACCCCAGTGTCCCGGTATGAGGGCCCGGACCGGGTAGCCGTGACTCCGGGGAAGCGTCTTCCCGTTCATGCCGAACGCGAGGAATCCCTTCTTCAATGCCGCCATCGAGAACTCCTCGTAGTAGTTGTCGACGGACCGGAGCATGACGTAGTCCCCCTGGGGATCGGCCCTCGAGAGGAGCGCTGAGACGGGAATTCCGGTCCACAGCGCGTTGTCCATCTTGTGCCCGTTGAGCGGGTCCCCGACGCAACGAAGCGTCACGAACCGGTGTTCTACCGGCCCCTGCCGGAGGTCGTCGTACGTCACGGTGAGTGGCTTCTCGACGGCACCGGTAACCGACAGTGCCCAGTTGTCCAGTACCACGTCCGGGTTGATTCGGTTTATGTCCACTTCGTAGAAATCCTCGATCGAACTGACCAGACCGGGCATCCCCCTCACGTCGAGGGATTTCTCCTCGGCCGCTTCCAGCAGTTCCTCGGCTTCTGCCACCTGCTCCGTTTTCGATCCGGCCCCGTCCTCGCTGAAGACCGGTGTAATTTCCTCCGGCGAGGGACCGTGTGTGACCTGCTGGCCGAACAGGTACGACACGCCCCCGAACCCGATCACGAAAGCGATCTCTGAGAGGAGCGTTCGACGGTCCGCCCGGTCGACGTCGGTCGAGAGGTCCCGGTCGAACTGGGTCACCAGAATGTACGCTCCGACGACGAACCCCATGACGAGTGCGGGAAGCACCCGCTTCACGAGCGAGTAGGCGATCAAGGTGCTCACGGTGCCCCCGAGGAATCCACCGATGAATACCCCGTAGGCGTTCTCCGGGCCGTTCACCGCGCGTTCGAATCCAAGGAACGCGGCGATCGAAAAGAAGAGCACGGCCAGCAGTATCGCCCCCACGAAGGCAACGAGTTCGCCCGCCGTACCGAGCGTTCGAAGCGTAACGGCGATCACCGGTCCCGGTGTTATCGTGATGAGAAGTTTGTTGACAGCCGACCCGACGAAGTAGACCGACCACCCGCTTACTGCATATGAGCCTGCGACGGCGAGAACCCCTGCGATAGCTGATCTGAGGACGTACGTCCGGTACTGTTTCATCGTGTCGTGAACGATTCTCGATCGACGATGCGTTTCACCAATCCCATTTCTCCGAAACGGGTATCGATTGAGCCCGACGCCTCCGAACTGCGCTGTTGTGTGGATACAGTTTGCATCGGCGCCCGCAGGGGCGTACCAGGGCGAGGGAAGCGATGCGTTCGTGGCATACTGGTTTGGACCACGGGATACGATACCCAGTGGTTCGTGAATCACTCCCACTATTTGATGGACGATATTAAGACGTGTGGCAGAGGCGGAAACCCGCACCTATCGGA
Source organism: Halodesulfurarchaeum sp. (assembly GCA_042216905.1). Lineage (GTDB taxonomy): Archaea > Halobacteriota > Halobacteria > Halobacteriales > Halobacteriaceae > Halodesulfurarchaeum. The sequence goes on along the minus strand of JBDGTL010000094.1, from coordinate 8,331 downwards.
AATTCCCCGGACAGTTTCGGTCGATCGGGGTACCCTGTCGATCCTCCGTCACTCCATTGTACAGTGGGTGTCCTGGACGGTGGGATGGTCGTGACGATTCTCACCGTGCTGAAAGGATAGTGTGCGCACGTCGATTTCGATCAAGGCTCAAGAGGACTCGATCAAGGCTCAAGAGGACTCGGGCCGTACTCCACGATCGTGACCAGGGGACGACTCGATGATACGTACGCCGCCTCCCTCCAACACGACAGTGCCGACATTCCCCCGGACGCAACGAGAGTCGGGGTGGTGAGACGCCCGACGCCGTGGTTCAACGCCGTCGTCGACGAAAATCGCCCGGCGGTCGCCCCACCGGATGAACTCCTCGACGAGGTCAAAACCGAACACGAGCGGTTGCTCGAGGCCGGATTCGACGATGCACCCGCCCACAACCGAGCACTCGACGCAGTCGACTACGACGCCCGGTACCGCTCTCACCTCGAGTCCCCGTCCGCCAGGGAGGTAATCGAAGAAATCGTCGCCCGGATCGAATCCGGATCGGACGTCGCGCTCGTCTGTTATGAAAACACCGAGAAAAAGCGGTGCCACCGGACCATCCTCCGGGAGATAATCGAGGGCCGCATATCCGGTGGTGACACTGGCTGAGCGGTTCAGATGTCGGGACCATCGAAGGGGTCCACTGACGGTTCGGGAGAGGGAATGGTTATTGACGGTTCGGGAGAGGGGATGGTCTATTGACGGTTCGGGAGAGGGGATGGTCTATTGACGGTTCGGGAAAGGGGAAGGTCCATTAACAATACAGAGAAGGAACAGTCTGACTTCGACGAGAGCGTGGGGCTACCTGCGATACCTCACTGTACGATTTCGTGAGGACGTCAGGGAAGACGAATTCGCTCTATCGATGATTCCGTACGGAATCGTCTTCCTCCCTCCTTCTCTCAGAACGGCGCGCCCTGGGAGGCAGTTTCTTCGCCGTCGTCGTCGTAATTCGGCACCCGAATCCCCATCGATTCGAGTTGGGCCTTTCCCTGCTCGGTCGCCTTTTCGGGCGACCATGGCGGATCCCAGACCAGTTCGACAGTTGCGTTTTCGATGCCCTCAACGCTCTCTGCGGCGATACTGACGTTTCGCTTGATGCTGTCCGCGATGGGACACCCCATGCTCGTCAGCGTCATGCTCACGTGGACCGACTTCGCCTCCTGGTCGATATCGAGGTCGTAGACCAGACCGAGGTCCACGATGTTGACCGGAATCTCCGGGTCGTAGACTTCCTGGAGCGCCGCTCTGACGTCGTCTTCTTCCACCATGTTACGTCCAGTAGGGGATTGAATCCCAAAAGGGTATTGTTACGATCGATCAATTCTCCATTCGTCGAACGGAGAACAGGCAGTTCTTGTCCCAGTACGAACAACTGTGCCACGGTCTCGTGTTCGGGTTGAATCGGGTTCGACGTATCGAGACTTCCGACCCAGTACGGCAAGTGTATCATTCTTCGACCCACTCTCCGAATGCGACGAAGCCTCAAGGGATTTGCAAAGGCGGCCCGCGGATTGGCGACATCGGAGCACCTCCACCGACGGTTCGGCAATGAGGGGGGACGGGTCACTGCCGTCAAGTACTCGGTCCGCCGTTTCCATCGCTTCGTACGGATGTGGTGAATTGTGACATAGTATCAATTCTATCTCGTCCGTATTCTATTTCGATCCTGTATCAGTTTTCGTCCAGGGGACGTGGGACCGCCGATATCGAAGTGATTCCAAGAGGACTCTGCCGAAGTGCTTCCGAGGGGCGTCTCCCGACATGCTTCCGAGGGGCGTCTCCCGACATGCTTCCGAGGGACGTCTCCCGACATGCTTCCGAGGGGCGTCTCCCGACGGTTCCTTCACAGAATACCTCGCCGAATATCGGCGTTGACCCGTTGTTGTCTCGAATGAATCTTCGTGGCGTAATGGTCCCGCCGGAGGGTTTTCGAATACCGCGCTGAGGGTCTTTCGAACACCGGGCGGGTACCACGATATATTGGTCAGTAATAACATACGGTAGTATCGGTGACCAGCGATACAATCCAGTACAATCGACTGCCGGCCCGGTGTGAAGGGATTTCATTCTGACACGCTTCGATATCGATCCATCGACGACGATCTCCTGTCCGTTTGTGGAACCGGGATGAAACGTAATCATTCGATGTGGCGATAGAAGATATCACCGAGAAGGGAAGTATATGAACGTCATATTTTTATACAAAATTGGGTAAAAATATAAATTAAAATACGTATAAAATTAACTAAAATTGAGGTTTACGATTGATTTAAGATTACCTATTAATAAAAATTATTATAATATATTCGAATATTACTGGCAATAAATGGAAATATATTTGAATTGAACGAGTTATTTATTTGTATGTGTACGGTATGTTCGGTCGAAGACAGACAGATGCTGATGACCGTGATTTTCGGGCCTGGTATCGGGGCATAGGTAAAATTATATTAAATTTGGTATTTTATTAATATGTATTCGAGTCCCATTCGAGAAAACCGCAGTTAAAAGCCGCTAAACTCGAAATTATGGAGTCGAGGTGAGTGAATACCGATCTACCTCCCTATGTAAATTAAAAAATATTAAGGATCGGTTTGTACTTAAATGCCCACGATATACAGGATGAACGGATTTCCTTCCTCTTCCACTATGTCCCCTCATAGAGTCTAGTCGTCGTCGGCGGCGGCTGCTCGAGAAGACTGGTCGTCCGTTCGTTCACACCACAACGAGGTGACATCACTGTGCAACAAATCAGGATTCACGGTCGCGGTGGACAGGGGTCAGTGACGCTTGGCCACCTGATCGCAGAAGCCGCATTCGAGGAGGGAAAGTGGAGTCAAGCGTTTCCCCAGTTCGGCGTCGAACGACGTGGGGCACCCGTCGAGGCGTTCGCCCGGATCGACGACGAGAAGATCACCGATCGGAGCCACGTCTACGAACCCGATTTCGTCATCGTCCAGGACCGGTCACTGATCGAGTTCGTCGACGTGTGCGAGGGGCTAGACGAGGACGGGATGATTCTCGTGAATACCGAAGACGACCCGTCGGACCTCGACTTCGACACCGAGGCGGAGGTCGTGACGGTCGATGCGACCGAGATCGCACGAGAGCACCTCGGTCGACCGATCATGAACACCTCGCTTCTCGGTGCCTTCGCGAAGATCACCGGACTGATCGAACTCGACAGCATCGAGGAAGTCATCATGTCCGAGTTCCCGGGAAGCATCGGCGAGAAAAACGTCGCGGCGAGCACGGAGGCATTCCAGGAGGTACGCGCCGTATGAGCAAACCCGATCCATTCGAGAACTTGCAGATGAACAGGGGTACCGTCGCGGAACCGAATACGACGCTCGTCAACGAAACCGGGTCGTGGCGCCAGGAGCGGCCCATCATCGATCAGGACACCTGTACCGGGTGTGGGATCTGCGAGACATTCTGCCCGGACATGGCCGCGAAAGAAGTCGCGGAGCGGACCTACGCGATCGATTACGACTACTGCAAGGGCTGTGGTATCTGCGTCGAGGAGTGTCCGGTCGACGCCATCGAAATGGTTCCGGAGGGGAAGTGACATGACGGACCAACAGATGCTCAAGGGCGACAAGGCAGTCGCCCACGGCGTCACATCGATCCAGCCGGACGTCGTTGCCGCCTACCCGATCACGCCACAGACCGGGATCGTCGAGCGAGTGAGCCAGTTCAAGGCCGACGGCGAACTCGATGGGGAATTCCTCCGGGTCGACTCCGAGTTCAACGCGGCCTCGAGCGTCATCGGGGCGTCCGCTGCCGGCGCACGGACGTTCAGTGCAACGAGTTCCCAGGGGCTGAAACTGATGAGCGAGCCGCTCTTCACGGCCGCCGGGGCACGCCTCCCGGTCGTGATGGCAGTAGCGAACCGCAGCCTGTCGGCCCCGATTTCGATCTGGAACGATCACTCTGACGCGTTCGCCGAGCGCGATGGCGGAATGATCCAGTTCTTCGCCGAAGACGTCCAGGAATCCGTCGACAACCTCCTGATGGCCTACAAGGTCGCAGAACAGCCCGACATCTCGCTCCCGGTACTCTCCAACATGGACGGGTACATACTGACCCACGTGAAGGAACCGGTCGAGATTTACGACGAGGAAGCAGTCCGGGACTTCCTCCCACCCAGGGAGCCGAACTTCACGCTCGACCCGTCCGATCCGAAAACCATGGGAGCCTACGCCAGCCCCGACCGCTGGACCGAGGCCAAGTACACCATCCAGGACGCCATCCTCCGGTCCAAAGACGTCATTGGGGCCGCCACTGAATCCTTCGCGGAGCAGTTCGGCCGCGAATACGGCCTCGAACACCGGGGCCTCATCGAGGAGTACGGTCCCGAGGACGCCGACGTGGCGGTCATCACCCTCGGCAGCCTGGTCGGGACGGTCAAGGACGTCATCGACCAGTACGAGGCCCAGGGTGCCTCTGTCAAGTTGATCAAGATCCGCGTCTACCGACCCTTCCCCGTCGAGGAACTCCGGGATGCCCTCACCGGTGTGGAGGCCGCAGCGGTCCTCGAGAAGGAGGTCTCTCTGGGGTACGACGGCGGTCTCGTCACGGACCTCAAAGCCGCATTGTACAATACCGACGTCCATCCCGACGTCAGGAGCTACATCGTCGGCCTGGCGGGTCGTGACATCCGCCGCCGAGAGATCCGAAACATCATCGAGGAGATGCAGGACCTCGTCTCCGCGCCGGTTTCCGGAACGGTGTCCTTCGAGGACGAGCAGTCCTGGCCACAGTTACGTGAGGACATGCTCCCCGAGGAGGTGAGTCACTGATGAGTACTGACATTCCCGAACCCGAGACGGAGATCAGCCACGATGACGACCTCTTCAATCCCGGTCACCGTGCCTGTGCGGGCTGTGGACCGGCCCTCGCGATGAAGTTCATCACGGAGGCCACCGGAGAGGACACGATCATCGCCCACGCCACCGGCTGCATGGAAGTGGTCTCGAGTCCCTGGCCGGAAAGTGCCTGGGGCGTCTCCTGGATCCACAACATCTTCGAGAACGCCGCCTCGGTTGCGGGCGGAGTGGAGGCGGCGTATCGTGCCTTCGACAACAAGGACATCGAGGGGTACATGGACCACGACGACGTCAATTTCGTCGCCATCGGTGGCGACGGGGCGACCTTCGACATCGGTATCCGGGCACTCTCCGGGATGTTCGACCGGGGCCACGACGTGTTGTACATCGCGTACGACAACGAGGCCTACATGAACACCGGGATCCAGCGCTCGAGTGCAACCCCGCCCGGTGCGGCGACGACGACCTCGCCGGCGGGTGAGGAGAGCTTCGGCGAGGACCGACCCAAGAAAGACATGCCGGCCATCGCACGGGACCACGGCGTCCCGTACGTGGCGACGGCCTCCATCGCGAAGCCGACCGACTTCAAGAACAAGATCCAGAAAGCCCTCGAGATAGACGGCCCGAAGTACATTCAGGTCCACTCGCCCTGCATGCTCGGCTGGAATTTCGACCCGAAGGACACGGTCAACGTCGCGAATCTCGCCATCGACACCGGCGTCCAGCCGCTCTTCGAGTACGTCGACGGCGAACTCGAGGACGTCCTCCAGATCAGCGACCGCACGCCCGTCGAGGAGTACCTCAAGGCCCAGGGGCGCTTCAAGCACCTGCAGAAGAAAGAGGGCGGCGAGGACGTGATGCAGGAGATTCAGGAGTTCGTAGACGAGCGCGCCGAGGACATGGGACTGGATCGGTAGGCCGCTCCCCCGGTCGACGTGAAACCGTCCAGTGTTTATTGTGATTTTTCTCCGACGCCGTCGAGTGCCCACTGACGGTGTCCGGGTGGGGCCGCAACGTCGATTATCGCGGCGGAAGAGAGCGAGTTTCGATCCGAACCGGTCTCTTTGTCCCTCAGATAAGTCCTGTCGCGACAACTACGAGACCGAACACGATACAGACCGACCAGAACGGGAGTCGTCTCACGACCCGGACGAGGGCGCCGATCGTCCCGTATCCGACGACGAGGGCCCCCAGAAGCGCCGCGACGGCAGGCCCCGGGGTCACGGACGGAATACCTCCGACGTCGAGAACCACCAGGACGCCGGCTCCGAGTGACGCCGGAATCGCCAGGAGAAAGGAGAGTTCGAGCGATTGCTCGGTTTCGTATTCACGAAGAAGCAGGATGCTGATGGTCGTCCCGGACCGTGACACCCCGGGCAGGAGGGCAAGGCCCTGCCCGATTCCGACCATCACTGCGTCCAGCATTCGCGGTCGCCGGTCGCCGACTCCTGAGACGCCTTCGCCCAGGTACTGGAGTGCACCGGTCACGAGGAGGAGCAGGCCGATCCCAAGGAGGAAGGCCCTGGTCGGGAGACCGACCAGGATCGATTCGAGCACGGCGTACACCGCGATCCCGACGACCCCGCTTGCCACGGTCCCGACCAGGAGAAACCGGAGGTCTTGGCGCTGCCACATCGTTTCCAGGTCGAGCATCTCTCCCCGGTCGTCGACGAATAGCGAGGCGATAGACTCGCGGTAGTAGCCCGTCGCGGCCAGTGCAGTCCCCACGTGCAAGAACAGCGAAAGCTGCACGGCGAGGAGCGGATCGGCGTGGAGTATCGAGGTGAGGACCAGGGAGACGGCGCCTTCGCTCGAAATCGGAAGCCACTCGAGGACGCCCTGAAGCACGCCGAGGAAAATGGCTTCGATCCAGGAGATGGCCATTGAGGAGGTGGTCTCGTTTCCAGTATGAGTGTCTGGCGGTTCTTTCTGCTTCCCCCGAAGCGGGGCCAGTCACTCCTCGCTGTCCGAGCCCAGGTCGTCACTCGGGTAGACGCGGTAGGTCCGTCCCTGTCGCTCCCGGTAGAGAAGGCCTCGCTTCTCGAGGTCGCTCACGGTCTGGCTGACTTTGCTCTTCGAGAAATCGGAGCGGTCCCTGAGTGCGATCTGGGTCAAACCCGGTGAGTCAAGGACGGGTTCCAGGATACGACGCTCGTCTTCCGGGAGCACGTCGAGGAGCCGCTTTGTCGCAATCGAGGTCTGGAGTTCGCTCTCGACCGACTGTGATCCTCGTTTCGCCACCTCGGATTCTGGCTGGTCCGTATCAGTCATTTCCTCGGCAGCGCCCTCCGCGGCCATGCCACCTTCGTCCGTCTCGTTCGTTCCATCGTGAGGAAAAGCGTCCTGCTCGGGTCCCGTCGAGTCCGCACCGTCTGAACCGACGGACCTGTCCGGACCGGGACCAGGGGTCGATCCAGCCGTAGCCACACCGATACCGCCGTCCGAGGACGGCCGACCAGTTCCCGCGGCCCCTGCTGTCCTCTCGACAATGTCGGAACGGAGATAGCCGTACCCGACGATCAGGACGGCGCCAACAACGAGGGTCCCGAAGAGGTACACGAGCGGGTCGGTGCCGGAGTAGACCCCAGATGACCCCATCATGCCACTTCCTCCCATCATCGAACCCATCGAACCCATGGCCTCCTCGAACGCTCGTTGTCGCTGGTAGGCGTTCCAGGAGAGAAGCAGACCAAAGAGGACGACTGCCGATACGAATACGGCGGCCACGACGTCGGCCCGTCGACGGTTCATCCCCGACCCCCGTATTGTGTCGTGTGTTTCATTAGTAGGAGGGTTACAGTGAAACGTACTTAGGTTACCCGCATCGGGACTGACGTCCTCGGGCGTTCTGGAGCGGACATCACATCGGGCGTTCGAAAACGGACATCACAAAAGGACCGCGAGGAGATAGCCAGCGAGACCGAGTCCGAAACCCAGACCGATGCCGGCGAGGACGATGCGGATCGAGGTACGCCGATCCCGTTTTCGTGCGTCTTCGTCGTCGATCTTAGCGGGGTCGTCCGAGGGCGAACTCAGGTTGTACTGTCCAGTCGCACCGTAGTAGGCACAGAACCCCCACCGCGCCTGGAGGTATCCGATCGCACCCATCGAGAAGAACGCGGCGCTCGCGAGAGCAGCGCGGTCGGACAGTCCCAACCCGATGACGACAAAAACGGTCAGAACGCCGAGGGCGAATCCGACGAACCCGGCCCGTCTCCGGCGCCGACGTTCCCCCGTCCCAATGTTACAGACGCCGGGTCGATACGTGACCGACTCGCCTCGCTCCTCGTTCATACGCGTAAAGACGTGTCGGGGACGCAAAGGTACATGCCCGTGGATACCCGTTGCCGGTTCCAGGGAGGGCACCGGTGCTGGTTCCGGGCCTGGCACCGATGCTGGTTCCGGGCATGGCACCGATGCTGGTTCCGGGCATGGCACCGATGCTGGTTCCGGGCATGGCACC
>JBDGTL010000067.1:9400-33779 GCA_042216905.1 Halodesulfurarchaeum sp. | reverse complement strand
AATATTGTACTAACACGTGCACATATATGTCATTCGCTGTGTGGCGGTATCGATGTGTCGGGCAATGCGGTCCAGAATGGGTCGACGTGTTTCAACTGCCAGATGAGCAATCCAGGAACCGGTTACCCACGGTTCCCTGTCACCAGGCCCCCATTTCCCGTCCGAAATACGCTCACGAATTCGATTCACCAGGTCAATCCCGAAGTATCAAGAGAAGGCGCCGGGACTGGGATTTGAACCCAGAACCCCTGAACGGGGACACGCTCTCCAAGCGTGCGCTTTGCCATTCGGCCATCCCGGCCCGGTCGTGAGTAACCGGCAGCCGGGGTTAAATGCTTCTCTTCCGGTCCAGCCACCGGCCGAGGACGTGACTGAGGAGTGCCGCGCCGAAAAAGACGGGAACGGCGACTCCCAGGAGAATCGGTACGGACATTGAGAGGGAGAAAAGCGCTCGGGCCGCCATCGCGAGAACGAGAAACGAGAGCGTACCGACGAGTCCCCAGAGGAGACTGGCTTTCGTGCGCGAGTCCATTCAGTCGCTGTTGGACGCGATGGCTTCGACCTCCAGTCCGGCCCCGCGCGGCAGGGCGCCCACCTCGATGGCGCTTCTCGCCGGTGGATTGTCCATGAAGTACTCCCGATAGGCCTCGTTCATCTCCTCGAAGTCATCGATGTCAGAGAGAAAGACGGTGACCTTGAGGACGTCCTGCATCGTCAGGCCTTCCTCCTCGAGGATACCGCGAACGTTCTCGAGGGCCTGTCTCGTCTGGACCGCGATCGGTTCCTCGGACAGAAGGTCGCCCTCGGGCGTGAGCGGGATCTGGCCGGCGGTGAACACCAGGTTCCCGTCCGTGGTCCCTTGACTGTACGCGCCAACTGCCGCGGGTGCCTCGCTCGTCTGGATCGTCCGTTTCATACCTCAGGACTACAATCCCACCCCCTTAAATGTCGACAGTCGACGCGGACGGCCGTTTTTCCTCGTTGCCCCCTCATTTCTCCCGCTCCCTCAATCCGTTCCACTTCTCTCCGTTCTCACGTTCCACGCTTCTCCGTTCTCACGTTCCCTTTCTCCCGGTCGTCGATAGACCGGGGACACAACGAGACCGGCCGTTTTGGGGAATCAGTCCGACTGCACGTCCGGGTTCAACCGGAACCGGTCCCCGCGACGATCCGAGCGCTGTACGATCACCGCATCAATTCGACCTCGTGGTCCTCCCGGAGGCGGTGGAGGAGTTCTTCGACGTGCTCGGGACCCCGGGTCTCGAGTGCGAGTTCGATTTCGGTGGCGTTCATCGAGAGGCGACGACTCGTCCTGTCGTGTTCGATGGCGTAGATGTTCGCCCCGGCGTCGGCGATGACGTCGAGGAGGTCGTTGAGCGCCCCGGGGCGGTCCTTTACCACCGTCCTCAGTTTGACGTATCGGCCGCGGTCGACCATCCCGCGACGGATGACGGAGGAGAGCAGGTTGAGATCGATGTTCCCGCCGCTCAGGACGCAGGCGATCGTCGAATCGTCGTCGAAGTCGAACCTGGACTCCAGCACGGCCGCGACCGGAACCGCACCGGAAGGTTCGACGAGGGTCTTCTCCCGTTCGAGGAGGAGAATGAGTGCGGAGGCGATCTGTGAATCGGTGACGGTGACCACGTCGTCGACGTGCTTCTGGATGACCGAGAGTGGTTTCTCCCCGACCTGTCCGGTGGCGATACCGTCGGCGATCGTATCGACGCTGTCGAGTTCGAACGAGGGGCCCTGCTCGAGTGCAGATTCGAGGGCTGCGGCGCCCGCCGCCTGCACCCCGACGACGCGGATCGACGGATCGAGGGCTTTGACCGCCGTGGCAACGCCGCTGATCAACCCGCCGCCGCCGACAGGAACGACGACAGTATCGACGTCGGAGCGGTCCTCGAGGAGTTCCAACCCGATCGTGCCCTGGCCCGCCATGACCGCTTCGTCGTCGAAGGCGTGGACGTAGGTCCGGTTCGACTCGGACGCGAGGGACATCGCGTGGTCCTGTGCGTCGTCGTAGTCCTGTCCGTGGAGAACGACCTCCGCACCGTACCCCCGGGTAGCCCTGACCTTCGAGATGGAGGCGTACTCGGGCATGACGACGACGGCGTCGACGTCGCTCTTCTGTGCCGCCAGTGCGACCCCCTGTGCGTGGTTTCCCGCACTCGCGGTGATGACGCCGTCGTCCCGTTCCGCCGTCCCGAGCGTCCGGATCCGGTTGGTCGCCCCCCGGACCTTGAACGAGCCTGTTCGCTGCTCGTTTTCGAACTTCAACAGGACGTCGGTCCCCGCCTTCTCCGAGATCGTTCCCTGTCTGGCGAGTTTCGTCCACCGCGCGACGTCGTCCAGGCGGTCACGAGCGGCCCGGACGTCCGCAAGAGAGAGCATGGCCGAGGATTGGTGGGGTATGCCCGTCAACCTTTGTTCTGCGACGAACTGGGTCGAGTCCACTGATTGACCGAGGTAAGACGGACTGGAACGGAACGGTCCGCTGTTCCAATGGGGCCAAAACGAGGGGAGAGGGGAGGGAAGGGGGAACGGGGTCATACCGCGTGTGACCCGCAGTGAAGACCAAACACCCCAACATTATAAATCATTCGCATGCCAGGTGAAAGTGAAACCGACCGACAGGGCCACCGTACGGGTTGTTTCTTGCGGTCGGCACGCGGCTGTCAGACGGTTTTCTCGTTGATACGTCGAGTTGTCTGATAGATTTCGTTGCGTCCGCCGGTTGGCTGATTCTCGTCCCTGATTGCCCGATGGGTGAATGGACCGATTGCCCGATGGGTGAATGGACCCTGCGACACCATACTGCGATGGCGTATCGCACTGTCCAAGAGATACACCGTCTTGTTTGAGTGACTGGACCACCCCTCGCCTCCATAGTTATTGAGAAAATTATCGTCCGTCAGAAGAAATCACAGCGACCAGAACGGCCCCGCCCGTTCGTTGCCCGCTGAGTCTCCGATGGTGCTTCCCTGGCGAAGCGGTCAAGCGCGGTTTCCTGGCCTGATTGTCCCCGTTGCCTGATTTTCGCGTTCGCTCAGGATGGCCATCCACCTGGTCCTGTCGGACGGTCGTCAGTCGGTCCTGTCGGACGGTCGTCAGTCGGTCTGTTCACTCGCCCCGGGAATCCGGGTGAAGTTTCAAATAGGACACCGGGCAACGTTTTTCCAATGGCCGCGTGGACCGATCGGGTCGAACAGTTGCTCTACGAGGGCGAGGAGGTCCTCATGCAGGTCGGGGGCGATTCGGTCACCGTCGTCCTCACGACCCACCGCGTCCTCGCCTTTACCCCCGAGACGGATGGCCCGAACTTCCGGGCGGTCGAGCGGCCAAACGTGACCGGCATCGTCGAGGAATCCGTGGGATCGGCCAGGTTCCTCGAATCCGGTATCAAGGCGATCGTCGTGGGAATCGTCCTCATCGTCGCCGGGTTCCTCGTGAACTTCGATCGCGTGTTCAATTCCGGGTCGGTGGACCCGAACGCAGCCGGAAACGTGGGAGTGGGTGAGGTCGTCTCCATGATCCAGGTGATGCAGCGGTTGCTCTCGCTGGTCGACGACGCCCTGCTCGTGTTTGGCGCCGTCATCACCGTCGCGGGCGGGGCCGTTATCGGGTACTATCTCCGCACTCGCGAGGACGTCCTCACGATACAGGTCGCTGGCGATGAGGACGTCCAGTTCCCGGCAGGGGAACTGTCCGAATCCGATCGATCGAAACTCCTCGGGGCGATCGGGCGGTCCTGATCGATTCGATTGCCATCGATCGGTGAGGACGACGGACGACCGGTCACGGACGTCAAATCGGTCGCCAGTAGCGGTCGATTCAAACGCTTCCAGTCAGTACGAGTGAGTGATGGACCCGGCGGCGATCCGCGAGCGTGCCGACTCCCTCCCCCGCGAACCCGGAGTCTACCAGTTCCTGGCCGACGATCGCGTCCTCTACATCGGCAAGGCGGTGGACCTGCGGGACCGCGTCCGGACCTACGCGGATCCGAGGAGCGAGCGCGTTCGGACGATGGTTCGCCGTGCGGAGGACGTCGACGTCGCCGTCACGGACACCGAAACCCAGGCGTTGCTCCTCGAGGCGAACCTCGTCAAACGACACCAGCCACGGTACAACGTCAGGCTCAAGGACGACAAATCCTACCCGCTCGTCGAGTTCACCGACCACCCGGTCCCCCGGATCGAGGTCACACGCGACCCGGAACCGGGGTCGACTGTGTACGGACCGTTCACCGACAAGGGCGATCTCGAATCGGTCGTGAAGGCCCTCCGGGACGTGTTCGGCCTTCGCGGGTGTTCGGACCACAAGTACCGGAACAGGGATCGGCCCTGCCTCGATTACGACGTGGGACTGTGCGATGCGCCCTGCACCGGGGAGATCGGGGAGGAGGCATACCGCGAGGGAGTCGAGGCGGCAAAACGGTTCTTCGAGGGCGAGACCGGGGTGCTCGCCGATCCGCTCCGGTCGGCGATGGAGGAGGCGGCCAAAGCGAAGGAATTCGAGCGGGCCGCGAACCACAGGGACCGACTCGAGACGGTCGAAGCACTCCACGGTTCCGGCGGGGCCGCGGTCACCGACGACGGGGACGAGCGCACGATCGACGTCCTCGGCGTGGCCGTCGAGGGCGACAGCGCCACCGTGTCCCGCCTGCACAGCGAAGGCGGCAAACTCGTCGACCGGGACCGCCACCGGGTCAGTGCACCGGGCGGGACCGACCGGATCCCGGCCATCCTCTCGGCGTTCGTCCCCCAGTTCTTCGCCGAGCGAGAACTGCCCGACGCGCTCCTGTTGCCCCAGGATCCGGGTGATTCGGAACTCGCAGACTGGCTCGAGGCCGAGGGCGTATCGATGCGAGTCCCGGGTGCGGGCCGCGAGGCGACGCTGGTCGATCTCGCGACGAAGAACGCCCATCGCGGGCCCCAGGAGCGTGATCCGAGCCACGCCTTGAAAGACGCACTCGGGATCGATCTCCCCACCCGGATCGAGGGCTTCGACGTCAGTCACGCGAGCGGCCGAGACGTCGTCGGCAGTAACGTTCTCTTCGTCGACGGGACTCCGAAGACCGCCGGCTACCGGCGGAAGAAACTCCAGGAGACGAACGACGACTACGAGAACATGCGGGCCCTCCTCGAGTGGCGGGCCAGGCGAGCGGTCGAGGGGCGGGACGACCGCCCCGATCCCGACCTTCTCCTCATCGACGGCGGTGAAGGACAACTCGAGGCAGCACGGGTGGGAATCGCGGCTGTGAACTGGGACGTTCCAGTTCTCGCCCTGGCGAAAGCCGAGGAGGTAGTAATCACCCCTGACGGGCGCTTCGACTGGCCCGAGGACGCCTCGCACCTCCATCTCCTCCAGCGGGTCCGCGACGAGGCCCACCGGTTCGCGGTCCAGTACCACCAGACGCTTCGAGACGACGTTTCGACGGTACTCGAATCGATCGACGGGATCGGGCCGACCCGCAGAAAGCGGTTGCTCCGGCGCTTCGGGAGCGTGGACGGTGTCAGGGCGGCCTCGGCCGACGAACTCGCGACGGTCCCAGGGATCGGACGCGAGACCGCAGAACACCTCCGGTCACGGCTCTAGTGGGCAGGTATCGTGGACATCTCGACCCCCCCCCTCGTCCCGACGAACCCGGGATCGGTTCCTAGTCCTCGGAGGGGGCCTCGGGCGTGACTTCGACGGCGACCTCGTGAACCTCGAGGGTCGGTGGGCCCTCGAACATGTCCTCGGGGGTCTCCCCGCTATGTGCCGCAGCGAATTCGTCACTCTCCGTCCAGGCCGCGAAGTCCTCCTCGGATTCCCAGTAGGTCAGCGCGACGAAGGGTTCCGTGTCCTCCGAGGCGGGTTCGAGGAGATCGAAGCGAACGAATCCCGGCTGTTCCTCGATTGCCCCCTCCCTGCGCCTGAACCGGTCGACGAACTCGTCACGATACCCCTCCGCGACTCGAAAGCGATTGGCAACGACGATCATGGCCAGGACCACGGCACCGAGTGGAATAACAGTTGTGACGGCGGAGAGGTCCGTCGTCCCGTACGTGACGGCCGATCCCGGTTCGGGGACGGATCGGCCCCGACGTATCACCGGTTGGTTCGAGGGCGATCGGTTCGTTCGACGAAGAGGGGAATCGGCTTCGGGCGGGTACCCGATGAAAGACTCGTTCAGCCCGACTCGATCGAGACGCTCGACGTCATTCACGAACTGGTCCCGGTCGTGTGCATCACATCACGTGTCGGTGACAGCATATATTAGGAATGTCTCTCGATACCCCCATCAAACGAGGCACGCAACAGGAGAGGAATGGTGGGGCTCCTGTTCGGACAGTTCTCGTGATTTTCGTCATTCGCTCTCCGCTCGATTTTGCAGTGTGCTGTGTCGCCGATGTCCTCCGCCGCCCCTCGTGGGTTCGCCACACAGTATCTGGAAATTCATCCGGTGTGGAACATCGGGAAATTCATCCACTGTGGAACATCGGGAAATTCATCCACTGTGGAACATCGGGAAACCCATTCGCTGAGTAACATCGGTAAATCAATCCGCGTGAACAGCCGCGCGCCCGACGTGGCCTGGCCACATACTGGCCAGCGATATGGTTCTATCGCCGACGAGCGACCCGATCGTCAAGAGCGAATGCGAATATCGTCCCAGACTCCGGTAGAACCGGCAAAATCCCGGTTAATCGTCCCCTGGTTATTTAATGCAAGAGTGTTTTGATAACGAATCCCATGGCGGGACGAAGTGACGAGCGACTGATCGAGCGCACCGACGCGGGGGCGTCCACCCTGGGGAGCGAGGGCTCGGTGTCCGATCGGAACGCCCGGTCCGGAGTGCTGTCCAGGTCAGACCGGTTGCGGGTATTCCTGTCGACAGACTCGGAGGAATCCCGGGAGTATCACACGAGTCGGTTGTGTACGGACTTTCCCGTTCCCGCAAAGTCGGTAAGTCGCACGGAGGCAGAGTCCGACGGATATACGTTCTGCTGGCAGTGTTTCGAACTCGAAATGCAGTCGCTCGCCGATCGGTAACCGACCGATCAGGATAGTATCCCGGGCCGTGTGGCACGATCGTCGCCACGTAACGTCGTTCTCGGTTCCCTACTCGAGGCCGAAATCCGCGAGGGAGTGGGTGTGCTGCCACGCGCCGACGACCTCGTCAGTGTCGAACTTGATGACGCCATCGGTTACTTCCAGTCGAACCATCTCCTCGCCGATTTCGGTGTCGTGGAGGTGTAGTTCGAGGGGTGTTTCGAATTCGGTCACGGCGACCATTACCTCACCGTTCTTCTCGAGCATCGCTTGCAGGTCCTCAGCGTCCATGGTACAGGACAATATTCGACCGTACAGCGGAAAAAGGTTGCTACACGAACACCGATCACGGCAGTATTCGAGTCCGACGGACTGCTTTTCGCATCTGCCATCAGTGACTGTTGAGGACGACGGGGGTCTCGTCGAACAGCGTAAGAGGTTCATTGATGCGGCAGTTAGGGAGTCCCAATGCCAGATTGCCCACTCGCGGACGAATGCCCCAGTTTCTCGGAGCAAATCGATGGGATGGGGTGTCAGCACTTCGGGGACAGAGGGGGGATGGACTGGTGTAACCACTACAGCCAGCCCATCGAGGACCTCAAAACCGCTCCCGTCGTTCCCGGCGAGGAGGTCGTCATTGAGGTCACCGATCTGCACGAGAGCGGGGCGGGGGTCGGTCACCACGTCGAGACCGGATTCGTCATCATGGTGGACGGGGTGCTCCCGGACGCGTGGGTCAGGGCCGAAATTTCCAACGTCAAACCCAACTACGCCCGTGCGGATCTACTCGAGAAACTCGACGGGAAACCCGACGAACTCGAGGAGGACACGGCGGACGGCGAGGAAGAAGCCGGGGCGGAGTCCGCTGGGGACGAGGAGGAGACGGACGGCGAACGGTCGAGGGAGGACGAGGGCCAACCACGACTCGGAAGTCGAGAGAACTTCTGGGGCGGATAGATCGGGCGTCTCGATCACACGTTCTAGAATGACTGCATCGGTGCGGTTCAGAATCCGCCGCTCGATGGACGTTGCGTTGGGGACCCACCCGGAAAACATCTGTCTCGTTCGATCCGTCCGGGCGATCCGCGCCAGAGGAGAGCGACCGGCTGTCCGCAGTGGGCTTTTTGACCATCCACCTGTACGTACCAGGCATGAGCGACCCGGTCCCCGACGTCGACGAACTCCTCACCCGGGTGGGATTCGACCCCGAGACGAACGTCCTCACCAGGCGACAGGCGGAGGTACTCGCGTTGCGGGAACGGGGCGCACAGCAGTCCGAGATCGCAGAGCTCTTCGGAACGTCCCGGGCGAACGTCTCGAAGGTGGAGGCGAGCGCCAGGGATAACGTCGAGAAGGCCCGAGAGACGATCGCCTTCGCGGAGACGCTCACGGCCCCGGTCACGGTCGAAATCGAGCCGGGCGCGGACCTGTACGAGGTCCCGGACCGCGTCTACGAGGGGTGTGACGAGGCGGGCGTCAAGGTGCCCTATTCCGCCCCCGAGGTCATGAAACTCGTCAGCGACTCCGCCGGTTCGGCCGTGTCGGGTCGCGAGGTCCGAACGGCGTTGCTCATCAGCGTGACCAGCGATGGGACGATGCGCGTCCGGGTTTCCCCCGACGGAGACCGGACCAAATGAGCTTTGAGTTCGGGGGCCGACCCCACCGATATGGACCTGGAACTCACGGACCAGACGGCGATCGTGACGGCAAGTTCGAGTGGACTCGGCAAGGCGAGTGCCACAGCGCTCGCCCGCGAAGGCGCGAACGTCGTCATCAGCAGTCGAACGCCGTCCAGGCTCGAATCGGCGGCCGAGGATATCAGAGCGGAGGCGACGGGGGAGGTCCTTCCCGTCGAAACCGACATCACTGTCGAGGAGGACATCACGAATCTCGTCGAGACCACCGTCCACGAGTTCGGCGGCGTCGATCACCTCGTCACCTCCGCCGGGGGCGTCCCGAGCGGCCCCTTCGGTGACATCACCGAAGAGGAGTGGTACGACGCGTACGACCTGCTCGTGATGAGCGTCCAGCGAGCGGTCACCGAGGCACGGCCGTATCTCGAAGACAGCGAAGCCGGGACGATCACCGCGATTACCTCGACGAGCGTCGCCGAACCCATCGAGGGGCTCGTCCTCTCGAACGCCGTCAGGCGGGGCGTTATCGGCCTCATCAAGACGCTCTCCCGTGAACTCGCCCCGGACGTCCGCTCGAACGCGGTCCTGCCGGGCCCTCACGAAACACCACGGATGGAGAACCTCATCGACGCCGCCGTCGAGCGCGGGGAGGTCGACTCCTACGAGGAAGGACTCGCCGGCTGGGCTGACCCGATTCCGCTCGACCGCATCGCCGATCCGATCGAACTCGGAGACGCGGTCGCGTTCCTCGCGAGCGAGCGCGCGAGTTATATCAATGGTGTCGCCCTGCCCGTCGACGGCGGTCGGTTGAACGGGTAGCGGACGGCTCCAGTCGACCCGTGCGATGGCGACGGGACCTGACTCGATCGGGAATCAGGACAGGGCTACAACGAGGAGGTTTCCTCGAGCACCGAGACGAGGTCCCGGACGCGCTGGGCCTGGTCCGTCGGAACGACGAGTACCCTGTCGTCGTAGGCGGCGACGACCACGTCGTCCACCCCGACGACGCTCACGTGCTTCTCGTCGGTTGCGATTACGTTTCCCGACGCGTCCATCGTCGTCGCCTCGCCCAGAACGGCGTTCTCTCCGTCGAGCAGCCGACCAAGGGCGTCCCACGAACCGAGGTCGTCCCAGGGAAACGCCGCCGAAACGACGAAGACGTTCTCCGCCCGCGTCAGGACCCCGTGATCGATAGAGATGGACGGGGCAACGTCGAATCCCTCCTGGGGGTCTCCCGACTCGAGAGCAGCCACGAGCGGGTCGAGTGGAGTTTCCCGCGCCGCCCTGAGGAGTGCCTCGGGACGCCAGGCAAAGATGCCGGCGTTCCAGCGATACCCCTTCTCGACGTACTGCTCGGCGGTGTCTCGATCCGGTTTCTCGTGAAACGCCTGGACTGGTGCGTACCCCTCACGAAAATCGCCCGGTCGGATGTACCCGTACCCGGTGGCGGGCCGGGTCGGCTCGATTCCCATTGTGACCAGTCCGCCGGTTTGCGCTGCCGTCCGGAGTGCCGTTCGGGCGTCCGCCTCGAACCCGTCTCCCACCACGTGATCGCTCGGGAGACACAGGAGGACGGGGTCGTCCTCGCGGTCCGCGATCTCGTGGGCGGCGTAGACCAGTGCGGGGCCGGTGTCTTTGGGGGTCGGTTCGGTAAGGACAGTCGCCTCAGGAACGATCTCCCGGACCCGATCGGCGTATCGCGATCGGGTGACGGCGTACACGCTGTCGAGATCCGACGTCCGGTCCGCGGCCCGACGGAGGAGGGATCGATCCCCGCCGAAGGAACAGAACTGCTTCGGTCGGTGAGATCGACTTGCTGGATACAGCCTCGTACCACGACCGCCAGCCATCAGAAGGCCGACAGTCCTCACCATCGCTGTCCCCGGAAATCGATCGGGACCCGTGTCTGGACACGATCGGGATCGTATTTTTGCACCGAGTCCACATATTCCCTCACTGATTCTACATATCCCTGTATCGAATCAACATATCCCCGCATCGATTCAACATATCCTCGCACCGAGTCTCCATATCCCTGCATCGGCTCACCACGTCTCCACGGTTCCCTCGCTTATGTCCTCGGCGCAGGCGACACAATCGTCGTGGCCCTCCTCGAAGCACTCCGGTTTCGCGCCATCCAGGGTAACCGCCCGGCGTTCGGCGTACCGTCGGCATACGATCTTTGCCCGGCCGTCTTCGTCCCGGGGGAGCGATGCCTCGATTTTCCCCTCGGTGAACTCCTCGCGGGCGGATTCGACTGTCCGGCCCGCGCTCCGGGCGGCGTCTCCGAGCCAGTCGCGAAGACCAGCCATGGTATCGCCTCGTGTGGGCTCGCCTATCAACCTGTGGAAGCGATCGGGGCTGTACCGGGCGTTTACTTTCAATCCGCTCCACGAGACTTTATAGGCGAAGACGACCAACCTCCGACCGTCTCCCACCGGAACCAAATCGGAGACAGAAGACCATGAGCGACGTTACATCTGCGGCTCGTGAGATCCACGAGCAGTTCGACGAGCATCTCGACATCGACGTCGAGGACGTACAGGACAGACTCGAACGACTCGTCACCGAGTACAAAGTACCGCTTTCCGAGGCGAGACGGAGCGTCGAGAACCACTACCTCGACGCGGCCGGCCTCGAGCGGGACGACCTCGGGCGCGGGAGCAACACCGACGTCGACGTCGAGGACGTGACTGAGCCCGACCAGTGGGTGAACCTGACCGCGAAGGTCGTGGACCTCTGGGAGCCGCGAAGCGACGCCGTCGCCCAGGTGGGGTTGCTCGGGGACGAAACCGGGACGATCAAGTTCACCGCGTGGGCGAAATCCGACCTCGAGGACCTCGAGGAGGGCGAGGTCTACCGCCTCGAAAACGTGGTCACGGACGAGTACCAGGGACGGTATTCGGTGAAACTCAACCGCACCACGACTATCACCCACCTCGACACCGACATCGAGGTCGGCGACAACGAGTCGACCGTCGAGGGGGCGCTCGTCGACGTCCAGTCCGGGAGCGGGCTCATCAAGCGCTGTCCGGAGGAGGGATGTACCCGGGTGTTACAAAACGGGCGGTGTTCGGAACACGGCGAGGTCGACGGCGAATTCGACCTCAGGATCAAGGGCGTCGTCGACGACGGCAAATCGGTCCACGAGGTCATTTTCGACCGCGAGGCGACCGAGGAACTGACCGGTGTCTCCCTCGAGGAGGCAAAGACCATGGCGAAGGACGCCCTCGATACGACGGTCGTGGCCGACGAGATGAGCGACATGATACTCGGCCGGTACTATCGCGTCTCCGGCCCCACCATGGGGCGGTACCTCCTCGCGAACACGGTCGAACCCCTGACGGGCGAGGCCGACCCTGATGCCGTCCTCATCAAAGCGAGGTCGATGTGACATGAGCCAGCGCCAGACCCAGAGCCGCGAGGTCGCCCGTCGCGTGTTCGCCCGGGAGTTCAACGACGCCACCTTCACGTTCAAAGAATCGGAGGACGAACGCGCCCCGCTTTATGCCCTGTTGCCGACCGGGGAGCGGGCGAACCGCGTCTTCGTCGTCGGAACCCTCACGGAAACGGAGGACATTGGCGAGGAGAGCGAGTACTGGCGGGGCCGCGTCGTGGATCCCACGGGCACCTTCTTCGTGTATGCCGGCCAGTACCAGCCCGAGGCAGCGAATGCGCTCCGGGATTTCGAGACCCCGGCATACGTGTCCGTCGTCGGAAAGCCCCGGACCTTCGAGACCGACGACGGGACCGTCAACGTCTCCGTCCGACCCGAGTCCATCACCAGCGTCGACGAGGACACGCGGGACCGGTGGGTAATCGAAACCGCAGACCGAACTCGAGCCCGCATCGAACGATACGACGAGGAGGGCAACGAGTACGCACAGCGCGCAAAATCCGAGTACGACCGGGGGACGGACGCGTACCGTGACGCCCTCATCGAGGCCCTCGAGAGCCTCGACGAATCAGACGAGAACGGGAACGAGGGCGCCGGGACCTCGAGCGAGGCCTGAGAGTCCAGAACCCTTCGTCCATTCGAATCGACCGATCAGGAACCACCGTCGGTTTGTGGATTCCTCGAACACCACCGTCGGTCCGTCGAGTCCTCGAACACCCTGTCGAGTCCTCGAACACCCTGTCGAGTCCTCGAATCTGGATTCGACCGTGTGGCGGGCGTCTGACGAAGAATTAAGTCTTTGCCACCCCGAACTAGACGGACACGATGGGCAATAAGAACAAGACGATCTCGTTCCGGGTCAACGAGGACGCCTTCGAGGCACTCCGCGAGATCGCCGAGGAGCGGGACCTCTCGCTTTCCGCCGTCTTTCGGGACTACGTCGATTCACTCGTCACCCACGACGGGAAGATCCGCGTCGTCCCCGAGAACGAGGTGGAAGAAACCGACGAGACGGAGTTCCCGCCCAAGGTCACCGTGCCGAAGAGTTTCGTCAGGGAGCACGAGCGCCTCGAACTCGAGGCCCAGCACCTGCGAGATCAACTCGAGGAGCATAAGCGCTACATCACCCACCTCCAGGACAAACTCGAATCCCAGGAGGAGGGTGACGTCGAGGACGTCATCCACCTCGACGACCTCGACGAGACCGATACCGAGGAGTCCGTGGACGAACGGTATCGGATTGGATAACCGGAACGGGAGAGGCCTATTACCAGCACGCTCCACGGCGAAATCGGGTGCCCCTAGAGTAACTCGCGTTTTCTCTCCGTGGCCCGACCGGAGACGTCCTGCTGCCCGTCGACGTCGGCGATGTCCTCGATTGCTTCGAGCGTCCTGACCGCGTCGTCGAGGAACGAATAGAGATCGCCGGGATACGCGTAGACCATGTACTCGTCGGTCATCACGTCCACCATCGCCTCGGGGGAGAGTCCCGCAGACCGGAGATCGAGAAGGTACGCGACGAATGCGCGTTCCGGATGGCCACAGTACGGGGAGGACTCGCAGGAACAATTGATGAAGTCCTCGACGAAGTCGAGTACCCGCTCGCGGTTCGCCTCGTCG
Source organism: Halodesulfurarchaeum sp. (assembly GCA_042216905.1). Classification (GTDB taxonomy): domain Archaea; phylum Halobacteriota; class Halobacteria; order Halobacteriales; family Halobacteriaceae; genus Halodesulfurarchaeum. The sequence continues at coordinate 20,090 of JBDGTL010000067.1, read as the reverse complement.
AGTTTCTGCAGGTCGCCCTGGAAGAGGAGGTCGAGGGTCGCTCCGGCGAACGCGTTCTTCGGGAACGACACCTCGAGTTGGGAGGCGAGTTGCCGATGGTTCTTGACGTAGATCTTATCGGTGATGGCCACGCGTCGGTCGGACGGGCCTAGGCGAGGGTCGTAAAAAAGCGTGCCGGGAAGCGATCAACTGAACAGACTCGAGTGAAGCGGGGCCGCTCTCCCGGTGTCTCTCGGCTCGGCGAGAAGGGAGCGAAGAGGTCCGTCGACGGTGTCGGGTTCGACGAGGAAGGCGTCGTGGCCGTAGTCACTCTCCACGAGTGAGAACGTGACGTCGGCGCCAGCCCGTTCGAAGGCGGTCGCGAGGTGTTCACCTTGCTCCGGCGTGAAGTGCCAGTCCCCCGTATAGGCGATGACGAGCGCGGACCCGTCGAACTCCGCGAGTGCGTCCGCGTCCGATCCGTACCCCGACGCGAGGTCGTACTCGTCCATCGCCCGCAGGAGGTAGAGGTACGAGTTGGCGTCGAATCGGTCCGTGAAGGAGGTGGCGTTGTAATCGAGGTAGGAGGCCACGTCGCGATAGGGAAACGCGTCGGCGGTCGGGTCGTCCTGTCCCGCGATTACCCGGTCGGCGATTCGGCGGCCGAACCGGTCCTCCATCGACGACTTCGAGAGATACTGGACGTGCCCGATCCGTCTGGCGGTCGCCAGTCCGCTGTCGGGATGGGCGCTGCCGTAATATCGTCCCCCGTGGAAGTTCGAATCCTCGGTGATCGCTCGCCTGGCGACGGAGTCCAGGGCGAGGTTCTGTGCGTCGACCCGGGGGGCCGTCGCGACGGCTCCGATCCGTTCGACCCGGTCGGGGAACTCCCGGGCCCAGTCGACGGCGTTCATCCCGCCGACGCTTCCCCCGATGACGGCGTGAAGCGTGCCGATACCCAGTTCGTCGAGCAAGCGCGCCTGGGCCCGCGTCCAGTCCGTGACTGTCACGGCCGGAAAGTCCGGCCCGTAGGGCGTCCCGTCCGGCCCTCGGGTCGCAGGGCCCGTCGTCCCGTAACACGACCCGGGGACGTTGGCACAGATGACGTAATAATTGTCGGTATCAACCGCCTTCCCGGGACCGACGACCGCGCCCCACCAGCCCGCCGCCTGGCCGTCGACGTCAGGCGGCCCGGATCCGGCGACGTACTGGCTCCCCGTGAGGGCGTGGGTTACGAGGACCGGCGGATTCCCCGGGTCGCCGTAGGTCTCGTAGGCGACGTCGAGATCGACGGACCCGCCGCGCTCGAACTCGAATTTGCCGACAGACACGCGGTTCGTCGGCTCGGCGATGGGTCCACCGGGGCGGTCACCGTCCGTCGGGTGGGGTGCAGTCGTCATGTTCGAGATGCATACGGTCGGCAATCGGTATTACCAGCATTCAGTTCGATGCTTGTAAGTGTTATTATTTACCGTCCATATTATTAATGCGCATAATCGTGGCGGGTTTCACCGCAATCCAATCCGCGAGAGAAGGGGCCGTAGGCGTCAATTCTCGGTCACAGGTCGTCCGTTTCTGGGGTCACAGGTCGTCCGTTTCTGGGGTCACCCTCGTCGATTCAAACCGTGAGCAAAGATCGTCAATTCACCCCCCCTCCAACGGTCGTCAATTATCACCGTTGGCCCTGTACAAGGACTCGTTCCTGGAAGTCGGTGCGGTATTGCCCAGAACGGGAAAATCGGCCGGCGCCGTCACTCGAGTACTGCTCGTGCGGCGTCCAGACCGGACTGCAGGTCGACGTCGACCCCGACCGATTCGAATGACTCACCGACGGTCCGGATGCCGCGGAGTATCTGCTGGTCCCTGAGATTCCCCATGTTACTCACGCGGAAGATGTCCCCACCGAGGTGCGCCTGCCCGCCGCTGATACTCACGCCGCGTTCGGTCACGGCGTCGAAGAACGCACCGCTCTTCTCGCCGCGGATGTCCTCGGGGAGCGAAATAGCAGTGACGGTGTTCGAGTAAGCCGATTCCTCGTTTCGCCGCGGGAACGAGTCGAGACCCATCGACACGAAGCCCTCGCGGAACGCCCGTGCCTGGCGGCGATGGCGCTCGATCCGGTGGTTCATGCCCTCCTCGACGACGGCTTCGAGCGCGGTGGCGAACCCACGGAAGAGCGGGACGGCACTCGTGAACGGCGTCTGGTGGTCCTCGGCCTTCCGGCGGTGCCAGTCGAGGTCCTCGTAGAACGGGGCGTTCTCGCCGTCGATTCCCGAGAGCACCCGGTCGGTCACGTAGAGCGCGCTGATCCCCGGTGGACCGGCGAGGCACTTCTGGCCGTCGGTCACGGCGATGTCCACTGACCAGTCGTCCATCCGGAACTCGTCTCCCCCGATGCTCGTAACGCCGTCCACGACGAACCACGCGTCGTGGTCCCGGGCGATTTCACCGACCGCTTCGACGGGGTTCAAAAGCCCCGTACTCGTCTCGTTGTGGACCATCGTGACGACGTCGGTACTCTCCTCGACCGCGGACGCGACACGGCTCACGTCGACCGGTTCGCCCCACTCGAACTCGACCGGCATGACCGACGCGTGTCGGTCGGCGATGCGCTTGAAGCGTCGACCGAACTTCCCGTTGATTACTGCCACGACCGAACTGTCCGACGAGACGAGATTTGCCACGGCGGCCTCCATCCCCATCGTCGCCGTCCCGTTGAGGAGGAGGCTGGTTCCCCCCTCACTCGTCAGTGATTCCCCAGGCGTGGATCGCTCGAAGACGGTGTCCAGTGCGTCCTGGGCGCGTTCGTAGACTGCCTCGAATTCCTCTGACCGATGGGAAACCATCGGTTCGCTCATCGCGTCGCGGACCGCACGGGTCAGCGGAACCGGACCCGGATTCAGGAGCAAGAAGTCCTCTCGCATGCCCGGGTCAACGAGTCCGGCCGGGATAAATCTCGCTGATGTGCGCTTCGCCCGACCGACCGGGTTTCGGGATTGGTGCCTGTCCAGGGGATGGAGCGAATGAGACGGAGAAACTCCGTGTTTCGAGTGGGACCGGACTCGACCGGTCCGCGTACCATCCGGATTCGTGGACCGCGAGGGACGGGCACACCGCCACAGTTCGTACATTCACTATTACATCATACAGTGCGAACGCTCACAATTACACCATACAGTTCGTACATTCACTATTACATCATACAGTGCGAACGGTCACAATTACACCATACAGTTCGTACATTTACGATTACACCATACAGTGCGAGCAGTCACGATTACACTGCCACGAATCCATACGCCCTCTCTCGTCGGTACCGTCCCCCGAGATCGTGGCGTTGATATCACCCGTCGTATGTTCCGGGGACCCCCCAGAGGGTGAAACCGGAGTTTTTACCCCGGGCTCCTCTACCGGAGCGCATGAGCGATCCCACGGCGCCCCCGACCGACAACCCGTACGTCTCGGATCCCGACACGGATTTTTCCCCCGTCGAGGAACTCTCCCGGGAGTCCGCAATCGAACAAACCGAGGAACTCCGGGACGCGATCCGGTATCACGACCACCGCTACTACGTCGAGAACGATCCCGTCATCGCCGATCGGACCTACGACGAACTCTTCGACCGTCTCAAGGACCTCGAGGACGCCTTCGACCTCCAGACACCGGATAGCCCAACCCAGCGCGTCGGGGGCGAACCCGTCGACGAACTCGGGACCGTCGAACACGTCGCCCCGATGCTCTCCATCGATTCTGGTGGGGACGACGAGGCTGCCCGCGACTTCGACGAGCGAGTCCGGCGGACGGTTCCCGAGGTCGAGTACGTCTGCGAGCCGAAGTTCGACGGACTGTCACTGGAGGTCGTCTACGTCGACGGGACGTACGAACGGGCCGCAACACGGGGCGACGGTGAAACCGGGGAGGACGTCACCGAGAACGTGCGGACGATCGCGTCGGTGCCCCTCCGGTTGCGCGGTGATCCGCCGTCATTTCTCGCAGTTCGCGGAGAGGTCTACATCCCGCGAGACGCGTTTCACGCCATGAACCGCGAGCGGATCGAGGCGGGCGATGATCCCTTCGCGAATCCCAGAAACGCCGCGGCGGGCACCCTCCGTCAACTCGACCCGTCCGTCACCGCCTCCCGACCCCTCCAGGTATTCTTCTACGACATCCTCGCGGCGGGCGAGAGTGAAACAGCCGTCGCGGACACCGACGCCTCCCGCGGGGCGCTCGGCGCCGCCGGGATCGACACGCACTGGGAGGAACACAAGCGCCTGCCCGAGTGGGGACTACGGGTCAACGACCGCGTCGAGGTCGTCACCGACATCGGGGACGCGATCGAGTACCGGGACCGGCTCCTCGAGGATCGCGATGACCTCAACTTCGAGGTCGACGGAGCCGTCTTCAAGGTCAACGACCGCGAGGCCTGTCAGCGACTGGGGAGCACGTCGCGGCACTACCGGTGGGCGTTCGCCTACAAGTTCCCGCCCCGGTCCGATACCACGACGATCACCGACGTCGTCGTCCAGGTCGGTCGGACCGGTCGCCTCACGCCGGTCGCCCTCCTCGATCCGGTCGACGTCGGTGGCGTCACCGTCTCGCGTGCCAGCCTCCACAACCAGTCCGAAATCGAGGAGATGGGGGTCGACGTGGGCGACGAGGTACGGATCGAACGCGCGGGAGACGTTATTCCGTACGTGTCGGAGGTCATCGAGTCCCACTCCGAGGGGCACTTCGACTTCCCGGACACCTGTCCGGTCTGCGACAGTCCGGTGGAGCGCGACGGACCACTTCACTTCTGCACGGGTGGACTCCAGTGTCCGGCCCAGCTCGTCCGCGCCGTCGCCTACTACGGGAGTGACGACGGACTCGACATCGAAGGACTGGGCGAGAACACCGCCCAGACGCTGGTCGAGGAGGGCCTAATCGAGGACGACCTCGCCGACCTCTACGACCTCACCCGGGAGGACCTCGCTACCCTGGAGGGCTTCGGCGAGCAAAGTGCCGAGAACCTCCTCGAGGAACTGGACGCATCGAAGCACCCGCCCCTGCCGGACTTTCTCGCGGCAATCGGGATCCCGGAAGTCGGCCCGACCGTCGCCCGAGACCTGGCCCGGCACTTCTCGACGCTCGACGCGGTGATGGACGCCTCCGTCGAGGAGTTACAGGCCGTGGAGGGCATCGGCGCAACGGTCGCGGAGCATATCGTCGAGTTCTTCTCGAACGAACGAAACCGTCGCGCGATACGACGGCTCCGGGAGCGTGGCGTCGACCCCGAACCGGTCGAGGGAGACGGAGGCGAGGAACTCTCGGGACTGACGGTCGTCTTCACCGGGTCGGTCGAGGGCTGGACCCGCGACGAACTGCAGGACCTCGTCGAGCGACACGGGGGCAACGCCACAAGCACCGTCTCCGGCAATACCGACTTCCTCGTCGCAGGCGAGAACCCCGGGCAATCCAAGCGGGCCGACGCCGAAGACGAGGATGTCCCCATCCTGGACCCCCAGGCGTTCTTCGAGGAACTCCGGGACCGGGGCGTTACGGTCGACTGAGCGGCGTTTCCACTCCACGTGCCTCTCGGGCGGGTCCATTCTAGACTGTGTATAGGGGTTCGGGACATCCGTTCCGTCGTGAACGACGGGGATTCTCGTACCGAAGGTGGAATATTGACCGGGCTACGAGGCAACCTGTTCTCGCGGTGCGACCGCAGCACTCTCTGAATCGAACACGTGTGCCTAGGGCTGTGCCTCACAGCCGTTTCTCCTATCCTCACCATGAGGACTCGGAGGTATCGTCTGCCGCATATTCTCCGCCCCATGACAATCCGCATTCCCGACCAATCCGATGTATCGGTACATCACCGAGATTGCGACCAACACGCTTTTCTCCTCGTTCTCGGAGGCATCGTGTATGTACATCGGCCGATTCCTGGTGGTTGGACCGGAGGTTGGCGCCTACCGGGTCTCCTCGCGTTCGTTCCCGAACCGGACGGTCATCGAACGAGACGACGTGTTGACGGTAGTCCCGACGGCGGACGCCCCGGAGACCGACAACCCGTACATTTCCTACAACTGCGTCCGCCCCGCAGGCGACTCGATGGTCGTCGGTAATGGTTCCCACGTCGACCCAATCGCGGAGAAACTCGAGTTGGGCTATCCGACGCGTGACGCGCTCGTTTCCGGACTGTTCGCGCTCGATTTCGAGAAAGACGACTACGACACGCCCAGAATCGCCGGCGTCGTCGGGCCGGACTCCGCCATCGGTATCGTCAGGCGAGACGCCCTTCTCGTCCGGTCAGTCGAGGAACCGACCCTCGTCGCGACCTACGAGAAGGACGCCCCGGAGGCTTACGAATTCGAGGCCGACTCGGCCCAGGCCGCCGCCAAGGCGGTCTACGACGCGGACTTCGAGCACCCGGTCGCTTCCGCTGCCGTGATGCAGGGGCCGGACGGATTCGACACCGCGGTCTACAACGGATAGTCCCCCAGCCGGCCATGAACCGATTTCCGATACCCTCGGTTTCCGCTCCAGGCCCGTCACAACCCACTTGAACGGAACGGCCCTCACGTTTCGCTATGAAAGTGGGGGTTCTTTCGGATATTCACAGCAATCGTGTGGCGTTCGAGGCCGTCCTCTCGGACATGCCGTCGGTGGACCACCTGGTGTGTGCGGGGGACGTCGTCGGGTACAACCCCTGGCCCGCCGAGTGCGTTTCCGCGGTCCGGGACCGCGAGATCCCGACGGTCATGGGGAATCACGACCGGATGGTCGCACACGGTCGAAATTTTCTCGCGAACCCGATGGCGAAAGCCGGTATCGAACACGCCACGGCCGCCCTCGACGACGATCAGATCGAATGGCTCCGGGAGCTTCCAACGGAGCGTACCCTCTTCGATGGCCGACTGAAAATCGTCCACGGGCACCCCGCGGATCCCGACCGGTACACCTTCCCCGAGGACTTTCACGAGGGGCTCCTCGGGTCCGAGGACGTCCTGGTCCTCGGGCACACCCACGTCCAGCACGTGGAACGCTACCGGGACGGTATCGTCCTGAACCCCGGTAGCGTCGGGCAGCCCCGGGATCGCGATCCACGGGCGGCCTACGCCGTTCTCGATCTCGAACGGCTGTCGGTGGAGACACACCGGGTCGAGTACGACGTGGAGTCCGTCGTCGACGCCATCCGAGAGGCCGGGATGCCGGAACAAACGGCGACACGACTGCTCGACGGTCGATGACACAGTGGCCGCAATCGCACTCGTCCCCACGCTCCCCCGGGCGGAATCAGTCGAGTGACGCAGGCTCTTCCTCGAAGGCGGTCGGTTCGACGGGTGACAGTTCTGCCGAAAAGTGTCTCAGTTCCTTCATGGGTGGCTCGTCGATCACCTCGTACCCCGGGACGTCGGCCTCCCGTTCCGCGACGGTCGAGGCCGTTTCGGCCACGAACTCGAGGTGCTCTCGGTGGTACCTCCGCCGTGGGAGCGCGAGTCTGACGAGTTCGGGGCGGTCGGTGTCGGGGAACGCGAACGATCCCAGTTCGACGGCCCTGACGGCTCCCTCTCGATAGAGTTCCACCACGAGGGCCTGGCCCGGGAAGTACTCGGCCGGTACGTGGGGAAGCGTCGCCGCGGCGTCGACATAGACCGCGTGGCCGCCGACCGGCCGGTAAACGGGGAGCCCGGCCGATTCGAGCAGGTCCGCGAGTTCCGTCGTCTGTCGGATCCTGGCGTCGACGTACTCGTATGCTGTAGCCTCCCGGAGACCCACAGCGATTGCCTCGAGGTCCCGTCCGGCCAGTCCGCCGTACGTCGAAAACCCCTCGTAGAGGATTGCCCGCTGTTTGATTCGCTCCTCGAGGCTCTCGTCCCGGACAGCGACGAATCCACCGATGTTCGCGATGCCGTCCTTCTTCGCACTCATGACAACGGCGTCGGCGTGGGAGAGTTGCTCTTTGGCGATGTCGCGTATCGATCGATCCTCGTAGCCGCGCTCTCGTTCGCGGACGAAATAGGCGTTCTCCGCGAAGCGGCAGGCGTCGATCACGAGAGTCGCGTCGAGGTCCTCAGCGAGCGTCCGTACCGCCTCGAGATTCGCCGTACTGACCGGTTGGCCGGCAGCGGAGTTGTTCGTGATGGTGACGATCACGACGGGAATGCGCTCGGCCCCGACCTCCTCGGCGACGTCCCGGCCACGCTCGACGTCGAAATTCCCTTTGAAATCACCCGGATCGTCGGGGTCCATCGCACCGGGGACGGGACAGTCGACCGGAGTACCACCGTTCGCCACGACGTGGGCCCGCGTGGTATCGAAGTGGGTGTTGTTGAGGACGACGTCGCCCTCCTCGATGAGCGCTCCGTACAGGACGTTTTCAGCGCCCCGTCCCTGGTGTGCCGGGACGACGGTGTCGAATCCCATGACGTCCGAGACGGCTGCTTCGAGTTTCCGGAAACTTCGACTCCCTGCGTAGGCCTCGTCCCCGGCGATCATCGCCGCCCACTGATCGGCGCTCATGGTCCCGGTGCCGCTGTCCGTGAGCAGGTCGACGAACACGTCCTCGGCGTCGATATTGAACACGTTGTAGCCCGCTTCGCGGAGGACCGTCTCGCGTTCCGCTCGTGGCGGCAACTCGACGGGTTCGACCATTTTCGACACGTATGTCCGCATACGTGAGACACACGCGAGGCTCCGCAATACGACTTCCTGAGGGTTTCTTTCGCCAGGACGTGGAATTGCACAGTATCGATCAGACCTGTACACCGATGAGCGAGTTCACTCACGGGACCCGCGGGAGGCGTCGGTTACTCCTCGAACTCGCGCTGGATGATCTCGAGGGTCTCCTCGCGGTCCTCCCAGGCGACGAAGACGGCGACGGATGTGGCACTCGTAATGGCGTCGATGAGGTTGATGTGGGCGTCCGCGATCGGATCGACGATCGACTGGACGACCCCTGGTCGGTTCGGGAACTCGGTCCCGAGGACGCGAATGACGGCGATACCGTCCTGGACCGTGACGCTCGACAGGGTCGGGTCCTCGACGACCTCGTCGTGGAGGACGGTTTCGGCGTGTTCGGCGATGTCCTCATCGACGTAGAAGGTGATCGAGTCCATTCCCGACGCGACCGCGTCAACGTTGATGTCCTCCCGGGACAGCGCCTGCGAGAGCCTTGCCAGGACGCCCGGTTGATTCCGGATCGCGCGTCCGGCCACCGTGAGACAGGAGAGGGGTCGTTCGAGCATGTCGATCATGTGCTCGAACTGTCCCTCGATCTGTGTCCCTCCGGAGAGCAGGTCGCTATGCTGGTAGTGAATGACCCGGACGGCGAGGTCCTCGTCCTTGTACGTGAGCGCGCTCGGCGCGACGACTTCTGCCCCACGGAACGAGAGATTCCTGAGTTCGTCGACGGTGATCTCCCCGACGTTCCGGGCCCCCTCGACGACGTTCGGGTCGCCGGTCATCACCCCTTCCACGTCGGTCACGATGACGACTTCGTCGGCCTCCATGTACCGCCCGAGCATGACGGCCGTCGTGTCGCTTCCACCCCGTCCGAGCGTCGTAACGTTCCCCTCCTCGTTTTCGGCGAGGAATCCGGTGATGACCGGGACCGTCTCCTCGAGGGTTCGGGCCAGTCTCTTCGCCCGTTTCTGGGTCTCCTCGACGTTCACTTCGCCCACCTCGTTCGCCACGACCGGCCAATCCGGGTGGCCCGGTTCGATGAACTCGGCGTTGACGCCCCGGGACGACAGGGCCGCTTTGAGCATCCTGACGCTGGTTCGCTCGCCCATCGAAACGATCTCTGCCCGGTCTTGGTCCTCCGCATCGAAGGTAATGGAATCCAGTAGTTCGTCAGTAGTATTTCCCATGGCGCTGGCGACGACGGCGATCTGGTGTCCGTCGGCGACGGCCTCGGCGATCGAATCCGCCGCGCGCTCGATCCGGTTTCCACTTCCGAGACTCGTCCCACCGAATTTGGCGACTACACGCATCGACGCATCACCCCATGTATGCGATCAATTTGCATACCCCACGATATTTCCGCACGGGAAATAACACTGTCCTTCCGGATCGTCCTCCCCATTTCCGGTTCCGGAGTATCGGTTTCGCCCCGGCGAATACCTTACCCGACCGGGCCCCGTTTGGTGGATATGGATGTGGAGGTCCGCGAGGCCACCCCGACGGACGCGCCCGCAATTCAGTCCCTCATCGCTGATCCCGTCGATGCGGAACGACTCGTGCGCGACCGACGCGTGATCGTCGCCGAGGGATCGTCGGGAATCGAGGGGGTTCTCGCGTACGAATCGTGGAACAATGCCGTCCATCTCAGTACGCTCGTGGGGGATGGACTGATCGTCCACTCGCTGCTCGAAGAACCGCTCCGGTTCGCAGAACAGGAGGGGACTACCGTCGAGGCCGTCGTTCCGGACGGCGATAAGGACCTCCAGTCGGCCCTCGAACGGGCCGGATTCGTGCAGGTCGGGGCCGGTCCCGAGTTCGATGGGGCGGTCTCCACGAGGTATCGGTACGACCCCTGAGAAGCGAGTATCGCCCCTGTCCCGAACGAAACGGAGTCGTGGACGAATGTATCGAATGTAACGTTTTCCCGTATTCCTATTACGAATCACGGGATACCAATATTCGATCAAATACAATATACAATACCACAACTCGATCAAATACAATATACAATACCACAACTCGATCAAATACAATATACAATACC
>JBDGTL010000067.1:9190-9300 GCA_042216905.1 Halodesulfurarchaeum sp. | reverse complement strand
ACAACTAAAATAATAAATTAATATTTAATTTTATAATAAACTAATATTCAACTTAATAATATTATTTATAATATTCATCTTAATAATAAAATTATAAATAATTAAATAAA
>JBDGTL010000067.1:7214-9090 GCA_042216905.1 Halodesulfurarchaeum sp. | reverse complement strand
ATAATATTATTTATAATATTCATCTTAATAATAAAATTATAAATAATTAAATAAAATAGATATATAAAATTATGACAATAGTACAAAAATTAGTAAAATTAAAAACGTGATATGAGCCCAAAAACTAATTATGATAATTTTAAATTGGGATTTGGCATATGTATCACCTATGTGAACTTCCTGACGGTGATGTCCAGGGTATCGAGATCGAGTATCGGGGCGGTTCCCGTGTCCGGAACGATATTGACGCTTCGCTGGAATTCCGTCTGTGACTGCCAGCACCCGGAGTTCACCAGTCTCACGTCGTGATACGCGTCCACCCCGAGTTTGTGGACGTGGCCGGAGTGAAGAACGTCCGGGACCTCCTCGATGACGAGGTAATCTCGCTCCTCGGGAGCGATTCGCATCCGCCCCCCGAACTTCGGGGCGAGATGGCGCTTCCGGAGGAGGTGTCCCATGGTCTCGGCCGGGCGTTCGTACGAAGCGGAGGAGTCCGGGAGACTGGCGACGAGGTCGTCGAGTGACACCCCGTGGTACATGAGGATCGAGACACCGTCGACGGTGACGGTCGAGGGGTTCCCGTGAACGCGAGCGTCGTGGGCGGACATGATCTCAGCGAGGTCGTCATCGAGGGCGGGTTGGGGCTCCGCGAGTCTGACGGCGTCGTGGTTCCCCGGAATCATCACGATCTCGAGGTCGCCCGGGACGGCTTTGAGGTGCTCGGAGAACCGTTCGTACTGCTCGTATATGTCCACGATGTCGAGTTCCTCGTCCTGGTCCGGATAGACGCCCACCCCCTCGACCATGTCACCGGCGATCAGGAGGTACTCGACTGCCTCGGCCTCGGGGGAATGAAGCCAGTTCGCGAATTCCGACCAGGATTCCTCGAGGAACTCCCGACTCCCGACGTGCACGTCGCTGATGAGTGCGGCCTGTACGTGTCTGTCCGCCGTGGATGGTTCGAACGTCCGGGGCACGTCGGGGAAGTACAGTTCGTCCGCGAAGACGATTCCTCCGTCGTCGGAGAGCGTCCCGGCCACGGCAATTGCCTCGTCGAGAAGGACGTCCTCGATTACGTCCGCCAGGTCGCGGTCCTTCGTGACGAGGACCGGGAAGGTCCCGTTCGTGTCCTCGAGTTCGATCAACCGGTGGCCGTTCTTCGTGGATCGGATGTCCGATACCAATCCGATGAGACCCACGTCGGATCCACCCGGGGCGGATTCGATAGTGTCGGTGGGGCGATGATTCACCCGCCCCCGCAGGTGCGAGGCGAGGCGTTCGTACCGGTCCCGGAAGAGCGAGACGAAGTCCGAATATGACCCAGTCCCTGTACTCTCTCCAGTGATGTCCCCGTCGACAGCGGGGGGCGATGGGGACCGGTCCGGACGAGAAGACCCCTTCGTTTCAGGTGGAGACACCTGCTCTGAATCGACGGATTGTGGGCGATCAGTTCCAGTTGAAACGGAGGGGTCTGCCATCACCTCCCTGACGTCGTCCGGTCGGATCCGCAGGGAGTCCGCCGGGGCCGACGCCGCGACGCGTTCCGCCGCCGAAATAGGGTCTTCGGCCTCTGTGAGGAGTGTCACCGCCTCGCGTTCGGCGTTATAGCCCGCCGCGGCGAGGGCTCGAACGACCTCGACGTCGGTCGGTTGGGACACACGCGAGTGGACGAGGGTCGGGGGCAAATACTTCACGGCCCCCCACGAGGTTCACGGCACGACCCGAGGTTCAACGGTATCCGAAATTCAACGCTCCACACTTACCCGAGATTCATAGCAGCACACGATCGACGTTCACGTCACCATCTGGGGACCCGGAACCGTATCCTGCCCGGGAATACGGTAGCATATCCGAAACTCATTCAGGTTTTAAATCG
>JBDGTL010000067.1:5687-7114 GCA_042216905.1 Halodesulfurarchaeum sp. | reverse complement strand
GAAACTCATTCAGATTTTAAATCGGAAACTCATTCAGGTTCCAAATCGGGGACTCATTCAGGTTCTGGAGCATATCCTGGACGTATTTTCGACCTATTCCCGACTGACTACGGATCGTACCGACTAATCACGGATCGTACCCGCATCTCCGATCGATTCGTGGCGATGACTGCATAGAAACATTCAAACACGAAACTACAGTATCAAAGCGCATGGGCGACGACAAGGCTGGAACCACCGGGGGAGACGACGAGAACCCCGAATCCCCCGATGTGAACGGTGAGGAGGGATCCAGCCAGGACCAGTTTTCCGATTCCGCCAACGGAACCGAAGAGGCGTCCGATTCCCCAGAGACCGTGCGGGGATCCGGTTCGGAAACGGACGAAGGGGGTCACAGACAATCGTCAGATTCCACGATACGTTTTTCTGACAATACGTCAGAGGACGCATCTGACGTGTCCGGTACGGAGGAATCCGAGGAAACTCGGTACGGACCGTCCGATCGATTCCACGGGGATGGAAACCGGACCGGGTCTCCTGAGAGTGCCACCGGGGCCGATACATCTCGAGGTGAAACGGGGTCCACCGAGAGACCACCCCACGCCAGCGAGTCGAGTACTATCGAATCACGGACCTCGGCGGGGGAAGCGACGACGCGCGATTCCGGATGGGGATCGTTGCGTTCTGTCTTCCTCGGGACGGAGGAAGGCTGGAAGCAGTTCGCCCGCGAGATCGTCGTTAGCGTCCTCATCGTGGCCTCGATCGGTCTATTACTGTTTGCCATCTCCGGGGTCTGGCCACCGATGGTCGCCGTCGAAAGCGGGAGTATGGAACCTCACCTCTCCCGGGGAGATTTGGTCTTCGTCATGGAGGAACACCGATTTTCTCCCGAGTTCGCGGTCGAGGGGACCGGTGTCGTCACGACACGGATCGGGGCCCGACACGGGTATCGTCGGTTCGGTGCGCCGGGCGACGTCATCGTCTACCAACCGTACGGGAACGAGCATCGAACGCCGGTCATTCACCGCGCTCGCTTCTGGGTAGAACAAGGTGAAAACTGGTACGACACGGCCGATCCCCGGTACATGTCGGCCGATTCCTGCGAGGAACTCGCGTACTGTCCCGCCCCGTACTCCGGATTCATCACGAAAGGAGACAACAACGGATATTACGACCAGGTGAGGGGGATCAGTAATCCGGTGAAACCGGAGTGGATCCGTGGGACGGCAGTGTTCAAGATTCCGTGGCTCGGGTGGGTCAGACTCGCCGTCTCGGAAGCGACTGTCCTTCCATTACGTCCGGTCGATATCACCCCGATCGCGTTGGACGGGGGGACGCCTACCGGGACTGGATACCAGCCACAATCGGGTTCATAATCTGTCCAACGACGGCAACGGCAGCTGGTGGAGAATGGGGTTTCGTACCGG
>JBDGTL010000067.1:0-5587 GCA_042216905.1 Halodesulfurarchaeum sp. | reverse complement strand
CCGAAGCCCAGTGCGAAAAACTGGAGCGGTGGGGCTTTGGTTCGTCTGTATGCCTTGTAGGCGTAGTACGTAATCAGGCCGCCGAGAACCATTGTAATCGTCTTCAGCGCAACGATGAGGGTTGTGATCTGGGTCATGTTTCCTTTCGAACCTCTGCCCACAGGGTTTCGAGTCGTTCGTCGGTCGACTCGGGTTCCCGCCGTATTGCCACCGCGATCTGATGGTCGTCGCTGAGTTCTATTTCGACCTGTTCGAATGCGATCTCGTATTGCGTGGTGTGATGGCCGTCGGACTGGATAACCGTTCGTTCGGAGAGAAGCGATGCGTCGGTCAGCAGGTCCAGCTTCCGGTAGGTCGTAGAGAGTGGCATATCGCAATCGTCCGAGAGTTCCTTCGCCGTCATGGGTTCTTCGAGGTGTTCGATGATCCGTCGGCAATCCTCGTCTTCGAGCGCGTCGAGGACAGCCTGTAGTTCGGGTGCCTCGGTTCCCCCCAACGGACCAGCTACCATTAATAGGAGGGTAGTAGAGACACCACTATAATCCCGTCGTCTGACGATAGTGGCAGACTCCACCATTGTACACTATTTTTCAATATATACAGTGTGGTCGACGAACCATCCCACAACGGCACATCCACTATTCTACGGGACGAAGATATTTCCCCGAGGCAACGGCGTGGTGTTCATTGGAGCCAGGGGTTAGGACGGACTTTCACGGGTCTGGCGTCTGGCTCACATTCAGCAACTCACGGCTCTGGCGGTTGGAGTAAAATTCGGCAACCTGATCACTAGGTCGATTTAACTGCTGTCGAACCTGGCCTGGATGGTTGGACTCACGTCTTCGATGTCTCCGATCCTGGAGTCCGCCTGGAGAACCGTCTCGGTATCGTCGAGGGGGACGGAGAGACTGATCTCTTTCGTGCGGCCGTACCGCCCCTTGCTCACCACCACGGCATTGACGATTCCGAGCATGTCGAGTTCGCTGATGAGGTCGGTTACCCGCCGCTGGGTCAGGACGTCCGCCTCGATTTCGTCACAGAGCCGTTTGTAAATGTTGTAGACCTCGCCGGTATTGATGTTCTTCACGCCCTGGTTTTCGAGGAGGATAATGGCATAGAGGACGAGTTTCGACTGCGTCGGAAGCGTCCGGACGACCTCGACGACCCGGTCGAGTTCGATCTTGTCCTGGGCTTTCCGGACGTGGTCTTCTGTGACCTCCGATGATTGATCGCGCTCTGCGAGTTCCCCGGCGGTTCGAAGAAGGTCGAGTGCACGTCTCGCGTCCCCGTGTTCCTGAGCCGCGAACGCGGCACACAGGGGGATGACGTCCTCTGAAAGGGCGTCTTGTTTGAACGCGACGTCCGCCCGGTGTTCGAGGATGTCCCGCAACTGATTCGCGTCGTACGGTGGGAAGACGATTTCCTCCTCTCCGAGACTCGATTTGACGCGAGGGTCGAGGAAGTCGGTGAATTTCAGGTCGTTCGAGATCCCGATTATCGAAACGCGGGAGTTCTCGAGCGAGGAGTTCATCCTGGAGAGGTTGTAGAGCGTATCGTCCCCGCTCTTCTCGACGAGTTTGTCGATTTCGTCGAGCATGATGACCGCGACCCGTTCGAGGTAGTCGACGGCGTCGAAAAAGGTGTTATAGACCCGGTCGGTGGGCCACCCGGTCATGGGGACCGGTTCCATCTCGGATTTGTCCTCTTCCAGTTCGTTCTTCCGCATCACGACCGCTTCGACGGAGTCGAATGTCGTTCCCGCAAGGATGTCCGGGTCATCACGGGCGGCACGAAGGAGTTCCTCGAGTTCTGTCAACCGGTCGTCGATGTACTCGAGGTTCTTCTCGATGAAGGTGTTCGCGAGCTGTGCGAGGACGCGGTATTGCGTATCGGTTACCTCACAATTGATGTACTCGACCTTGCACGGAACGTCGTACTTCTCAGAGGTCGTCTCGAGTTCCTGGCTTACGAACTGTGCGCTCGCCGTCTTCCCGGTTCCAGTTTTCCCGTATATCAGTATGTTCGACGGTGTTTCTCCCCTGAGCGCGGCCACCAGAATCGTGGCCATCTTGTTGATTTCGTCGTTCCGATGCGGTAGTTCGTGTGGCGTATAGGACGGTCGAAGGACTTCTTTGTTCTCGAAGATGGGTTCTCCCGACAGCAGATCGTCGAATAACCCCTCTCCATCGTCCGATCCGTTGGATTCGTCGCCGTCCAGGACGTCCTCGAGATCGACGTCGAAGTCCCGACCGCTCGTGCGTCGTTCACGTGTCCGCCGTTCGTTCGACATATCGTGTCCCATTCCCCCGTTTGGTTCGTCGGTCCGCGGAATGCCGATCGAGGCCGTTACACCGAAACAGGCCCCGGAATTTCACCGAGGCGTTCGATCGACGAGTCCAGTTGATCCAGATGAAACAGAGGAAAGGGGAGGGCCAAAAAGGTATCGGTACTCGGAACGGACGGCTCCGGAGAGGAGCCAACGGTAGATATATCGATCCCCAAATCCGGAGTCTCTGGACAGTGAACCGGTGAAATATCGACGTCGGGTCTTCATTCGAATATTCAAATTTGGCTGTATTAACCCGTCTACTGAAAAAATTCACCTGATGGAACGAAGTGTTCGTCGAACGTGATTGATTCGTGAATATAACCGATCGAGGGACGTGTCAATCTCCAATATATTTGTTGATTCTGTTTCATGTAAACTGATTTTTCGATGAACCGGTGACTCCCCCACCCCCTTATTTCAACTGGAGACAGATCAACCGACTCTGCCACAAACCGGTCTCTATATATCGGAGTTTTTAATACAGGGCAGATTAAAGTAATCCGTAATCCATCTTGATCCAATTCATACACACAGCGAAATAATGTAATTTAGGGCGTCGGAGACGGCTCGGCGAATTGCTCCTGATGATTGAGTCGTTCCACCCGAAACGAAGGGGTCGGTGATACGTCATCGAATACGCCTTCGATACGCGTTCGGCCGAACATCCGACATCCGTCTGACGGGAGTTTAAGTAAATAGAGGGGAGAATTACAGGTACGCGTCCGGAGGATACATGGTACGGGACGCATAACGAGGGGTCATAATGGGAATACTCGGAAGTTTGAGAAACAGCATATCACGGGTTACGGCGACCATCTTCGCCGACGAGTCAGAACCCAAGCGGATCGGGATCTACGGTCCACCGAACGCCGGCAAAACGACGCTGGCAAACCGGATCACGCGAGACTGGACCGGTGACGCGATTGGCCCGGAGTCGAAGATTCCCCACGAAACACGCCGGGCTCGTCGAAAGGAGAACATCGAAATCAAACGGAACGGCAAGTCCGTCAAGATCGACGTGGTGGACACGCCAGGTGTCACCACGAAAGTCGATTACACGGAATTTCTCGATTACGACCTCGAGAAGGACGAGGCGGTGCGACGATCGAGAGAAGCCACCGAAGGCGTCGCGGAGGCGATGCATTGGCTTCGAGAAGACGTCGACGGCGTTATTTACGTCCTCGATTCGACGAACGACCCGTTCACACAAGTCAACACTATGCTCGTCGGGATCATCGAATCCCGCGACCTTCCCGTGTTGATATTCGCCAACAAGATCGACCTGGATGAGTCACAGGAACAACGGATTCGAAACGCGTTCCCCCAGCACGAGACGGTTCCACTGTCCGCACTCGAGGGGGACAACATGGACGAGGTCTACGACAAGATCGCGGAGTACTTCGGGTGATATAATGTCTCAGACGCAACCTGACATGGTGGAGGGAGTCGAAATCGATCTCATCTCCGGGGAACGGATGCGGAACAAGACCTCGATGGAGAAGATCCGGATGATCCTCGACGACGTCCGGGACGGGACGATCGTCATTCTCGAGGAAGGGTTGACGCCCGACGAGGAGTCCAAACTCATCGAGGTCACGATGACGGAGATCAACCCCGAGGACTTCTCCGGGATCGAGATCGAAAGTTTCCCCAGATCGAAGACCAGGAACACCGGTTTGATCGCTCGACTCGTCGGCTCGAACGACGGATCGAAACTCACGGTCATCGGGCCGGCAAACCGGATCCACTCCCTCAAGAAGGACGAGACTCTCATCCGGGCGCTCATTTCAGGCAGTTAATATGCCCCACGAGTGTACGAACTGTGGGCAAACGTTCCCGGACGGTTCGAAGGAGATGCTATCCGGCTGCCCGCGCTGTGGTGGGAACAAGTTCCAGTACCGACCGACCGATGGTCAAAGCGGAAGACACGAGACGGAATCACCCGAGCCGCCAGAGCAGCCGGGAGCCTCGGGAGGTGTATCGGAAACAGTCGCAAATGCCGCGACCACGGTCGAAGAATACGTGAATCAGCGTCGGAACAAAGAAGAGGAGCGAACGCAACTCGACCAATCGTCCGAGAGGGGTCCGGTGGAGGAACGGGCGGCCCAGCCCTCGGAGACCCAGGCGACGGACGTCCCGACCGAAGACGAATCCGCTACCGAGAAGCCCGAACCGGAAGAGGACGGACAAACCAACGATCAGTCAGACGCTGCTGCCAAATCCGGCTTTGGTTTCGACGACGGCGTCGAACTATCGAAAGAGGATACAGAAGAGGAGGACACCGCCCAGGCCTCTGCACGATCCGGATTCGCCGACGAAGACGACCTCATGGCGACGAGCGAGGAGTCCTCCCCCGACCGGGAGAAACCGGAGCCGCCCACGGAAGGGACCGTGGTGAAAGAGCCGACAACCGACGAAACTCCGGATCTAGAGACGTTGCGGTCGGAACTCAACGATCAGTTCGAGAGCATCAAAATCGTCGAACCGGGACAGTACGAACTCAACCTGATGGAACTGTACGACCGTCAGGAGTACATTATATCGTTGCAGGAGGACGGGAAGTACGTCGTCGAAATCCCAGAACGGTGGCGCGAAGGCAAAAACGACGGCCACCCCTGACTGTGTCAGATGCGTCTACCCCTGATTCACTCTATTACGAGATCGTCAATACCCCTATGACGAGATTGCATATTCCTCTTTGATGAGATTGCTCCTATCTTCTTCAGGGAGAGAAACCCGCCCTTTCGGGCGGGCGTGAATCGGACATAGGGCGGCCCAACCGCCGCCGATGGCCGGGGCAGAACCCACTTAGGACACGCCCGATCGCACACGAAACCACGGGTTCCACCACATCCCACTCGGTTAGTAACCGAGGGATGTGGACCGCACTCCACCCATGTTTGCGGTGCCCCGCAAGCCCGATCAAAAGCTGTGACCGGGGCCGGCACAAGAATCGCGAGATTCGACCGCTTGGGAGAGAGCCGCGTCGAGAAACCGCGCGGCAATGACTCGCTTGCGGAAGGGAGCACAGGTGGCGGTGCCACAGGACGCTCCCGGCCGAGGGTCGAAACCCGCCCCGCCGACGCCGGGAGAGACGGTCCTGAAACCGAACCGGATCGACCGGGTTCCCACTGTCGTAAGAAGCCCCGCCGTTTCCGGCGGGCGAGGATGTCACACCCCCAACAACAATCCATATACTCCCATCATCAATTCACATTGCACCAAAATTCGTCGAACACCCCTGGCAATCGGACTTCC
>JBDGTL010000014.1:0-34256 GCA_042216905.1 Halodesulfurarchaeum sp. | reverse complement strand
TATTCTCTTTTACCCTCTACTTTTGACTTATCTTCTAATTCAACCTTTCCCACTTTTCGATCTTTTTTTACTTTTCGTTTTTTAATTAAAATATATTTCTTGATGCTATATAACCTCAGTGTATATCTCGAACGTGTATACGGTACCTATATATTGAAATCTAAAATCAGTTCCTCTTCCCCGTTACATTCAGCGTCGTCTCACTTCTCACTTTTTTATTCGTTGTACCTCTTCATTTTCACTCCCAGATTTCCCCTTTCGCTCACCACGATATCACATTCACCATACATTCTCGTCCTCATACGACAACGTCGTGCACGAGAGCGACGGTTCGCTTCGCCATACCATTGGTCCGGCATATTATCGCCGCCACTCTCCTGCGGGTACCGTCAATACCCAGTGGAAGAGCGAGATGTGAGATGGTTGGAGTGGACGATCCTGCGAGCGAATGAGTGGTATTGCACCTCACCGAAGGCCTGCTCCGATTATTAATATGTGATTATTTACCTAAAGGTGATTAATGTTATTAATATCGATCCCGAACGATCATGTGGAAATGGTGTTCAACAGCACTGTCGACATCCGTGGCCCGACAGAGTACGAATGTCTTCGATGTGGCACTGTCGTCACGAGCACGTCACAGCCACTCGAGTGCAGTCGATGTGGGGGCGGACTCCGAAACCGGTCGACGTCGATGGAATAGGCGCGGCACTTCTACCGAGATCGAACCACCTCCTCAGCGTGGCGAGGGACTCCCGGCCGAACACGCAAAGCGGTACCGTGTACCTGAACCGAGAACACGAGCCGCGGGAGGGATTTGAACCCTCGGCCAGTTGATTACAAATCAACTGCTCTGCCAGGCTGAGCTACCGCGGCGCACTCGTCGCTATGACCCGGTTCGACATGTTTGTGACGATTCCGCGCCCCGACGAGTATATTGGGAGCGCGGCCGTAGGGACGATTCGATGGGAGGGAATGAAACGTGGCAATGCGCGAACTGCCACACCCTCGTCGAGAAGGACGGCGTGGACCGTTGTCCGACGTGTGGGCACGTCTTCTTCTATCCCGTTCCCGAGTCAGTCACCGACAGCGACGGCGACGGCGTGGTTCGCGTCGAAAACGTGGATCTCGAGGCTGCATTCGATCACCTCCGCTCCCTCCGTAAATCCAATCGGCGCTCGAAACGTCCCTGAGGAAAGACGGAGTGACTGTGGAGGATAATTCGAATATCTTGAATATTCCCTGAAAGAAGAAGGCGGCCTCGTCGACCGGTTTACTGATCGCGATCCAGGCCCGGATTCGTGGTCGCACCCCGGGAAGCCGACGTGAACTGGTCGCCGTATTTCCGCATGACACCTCCGGAATAGGGGGGTTCGAACTCGGGGAGCGAGTCGAGGCGCGCCTCGATGGTTTCATCATCGAGGTCAACGGCGAGGGTCCTGTCCGGAATGTCGACCGTGATCGTATCCCCGTCTTCCAGGGCGGCAATCGGACCCCGGGACGCTGCCTCGGGTGCCACGTGCCCGATCATCGGTCCTCTCGTCGCCCCGGAGAAGCGCCCGTCTGTGATGAGCGCGACGTCGTCTTCGTGTCCCTGGCCGACGACCGCAGAGGTGACACCGAGCATCTCTCGCATTCCTGGTCCCCCTTTGGGCCCCTCGTTCCGGATGACGATCACTTCGCCCGACTCGAGGTGGCCGTCCTGCACGTACTCCATTGCAGCCTCCTCGTTCTCGAAGACCCTGGCCGGACCCTCGTGGTAGATTTCGTCGTCTGCCGTCACTTTCAATACGGCCCCATCGGGGGCCAGGTTTCCGGTGAGGATCTTGATCGCTCCCTCCTCGTGAAGCGGGTCGTCCACCGGGTAGAGGAAATCGGCGTCGATGGACTCCTCGGGTGGCAAATCGAGATGATCGAGTTCCTCGGCGATCGTACGACCCGTGACGGTCAACGCATCTCCGTGGAAGTACCCACCGTCGAGGAGGCGCCTGATCACGATTGGCACCCCACCAATTTCGTCGAGGTCCTTCATGACCCGTTCGCCACCGGGTTGTAAGTCTGCGATTTTCGGCGTCCGGTTGCTAATTCGGTCGAAGTCCTCGATGTCGAGGTCGATACCGGCCTCGGCGGCCATGGCGAGGAGGTGAAGTACGGCGTTCGTCGACCCGCCCAGGGCAACCTGGAGGGAAATAGCGTTTTCGAAGGATTTCTGGGAGAGGATATCCGATGGTCGCCGGTTTTCTTCGACGACCTCGACGGCCAGTTCGCCGGCCCGCGCGGCCACGTCATAGCGCTCCGTACTCTCCGCCATCGGGCTCGAACTACCGAGTGGGGCAAGGCCGATTGCTTCGCTGATGGCCGCCATCGTGTTCGCAGTGAACATTCCGCCACAGGACCCGGGCCCGGGACAGGCGTTTCGCTCCATCTTCGCGAGTTCTCCTTCCGACATCTCCCCCGAGGAGACCGCCCCCACGCTCTCGAATACGTTCTGGACTGTGATCTCCCGCCCCTCGTGTTCTCCTGGGAGGATCGAGCCGCCGTAGAGGAACACACTCGGGAGATCCGTCCGGATCGACGCCATCATCATTCCCGGCATGTTCTTATCGCAGCCACCGATCGTGACAAGACCGTCCATTCGCTCCCCGAACGAGACGAGTTCCACCGAGTCGGCGATCACCTCACGACTCACCAGCGAGGCCTTCATCCCTTCGGTCCCCATCGAAATCGCGTCCGATATCGTGATCGTCCCGAACTCGATGGGCATGCCGTTCTTCTGGGCACCCGCGTAGGCCGAGTTGGCAACGTCGTCGAGATGGACGTTACACGGTGTGATGTCTGCTGCCGGATTCGCGATCCCGATCATCGGCGATCCGAAGTCCTTGTCGTCGTATCCCATCGCACGGAACATCGACCGGTGGGGTGCTCGTTCCGGTCCCTGGGTGACCTCGTTCGAGGGCAGGTCTGGATCTTTGTCGTACTGCATTCGACCACCCGCTTCGGTTTGCTGGCTCATGTGTGAGAGAACGACAGGCTTCTCCAATAAAAATCCCTCTATTGTAAGGGCCCAACGGGGTGTCCGGGCGCGTCCGAGGACACCAGAATCGATTCGGGTGAAATCTGTTTAATTGGCACAGGGTATCGGAGCGTTTCGGTGGCTTTAGATACCATAATTAGGCGATATCGTTTCGGTCACACTCCTGCCGAGGAGTGCTGGAGGAGGTAAAGTGTGTCAAGTTACAGCGGACGAGGCTAATAGATCACCGGGTGACGACCTCGATCTGGTGCCCGTCAGGGTCCTTTGTAAAGGCGTATTCCCAGTCGTTCGAGGGTGGGTCGCGATAGTCTTCGGCCTCCCGGGTCATCAACGTCTCCCAGTAGGATTCTAGGTCCTCGGTCCTGACGGCGAGGTGGCCCCATCCGTCTCCCATTTCGTAGGTTCGACCGTCGTAATTGTACGTGAGTTCGACGGACATCGCCGCATCGGCGGCCTCAGGTGGTTTGAGGAAGTAATTCGCGAAGGTGTCGGCCTCCCAGCGGCCAGCCGGGACGTACCCGAGCGTCCGTACGTACCACCCGATAGCCAGAGTTGCGTCCTGTACTCGCATCATCGTATGGTCGATACTGAAGCGCGTTCCGACGTCGCGTTCGACAAGTTCGATCTCGTGACCGTCCGGGTCTTTGACGAACGCGTATCCCGGGTTCTCATCCGGAGGGCGGTACTCCTCGACCCCGGAGTCCATCAATTCGTCATAGGCCGTTTCGACATCTCTGACGCGAACTGCGACGTGTCCCCAGGCGTCTCCCAGTTTGTACGATCGCCCGTCGTGATTGTACGTCAATTCGAGGAGTGCACCCTGATCGTGTCCATTTTCCGGGCCGAGGAAAACGAGGGTGTAGGTGTCGTGTTCGTTCCGTCGTTTCACTTCGTAGTCGAGGTGACTCGTGTACCAGTCGAGGGAGGTCTCTAGATCCTCGACTCGAATCATCGTGTGGTCGATGAGGCCGTCTCTGACCATGGGCCATGGTGGGGCCGCCACCGTGATAATTCTTCTATTGTTTCGTTCCGGGATCGGTTGTATTTTCGAGTGTCCACGATCGAACGAAGGATCCCGATATATTTGTATAGTGAAATAAAATGCCGACTTCTGGTTCGAGGTATCACGTCACACGGTGACGGACGAAAGTATGAAAATATCAACAGGATTTTGGTATTCCGACCGGTCAATTCTCACGCTCGTACCCCGGATCCACGAATTTCTAAAACTGTCGAATCTATTTGATACCGACCGTCTCGAGAGGAAAACAACCGTGCGGCAAGGGCTGGGGAACCTACCAGTATTCGAATATTTACTCACTTTCTAGTACTAAATTCCGACGAGGCTCGAACCCTCGTTCGATACCTGAGCGAACTGATGGTAACGCTTAACCACCCGGGTTACTAACACACGTGTATGGCACACGACCAAGGCGGTAGCGATCCCGTGGCAAGCCGAGTTCGAACCGTCGATCCCATCGAGCGAGATGAAGTATCGAACCCCGCAGCGAGGGAGTTCCGAGAACTGCTCGACGAACAGGATTACGTGTTCGCCCCGGGACTGTATCATGCCCTCGACGCGCGTCTGGCCGAGATGGCCGGACACGACGCCGTGTACATGTCGGGATACTCGACGGTCACCGGACTGTGGGGATTCCCGGACCTCGAGATGGTCACGATGTCGGAGATGGTCGAGAACGGCAAGCGCATTGCCGAGGCAACGACCCTTCCGGTCGTCGCCGACATGGACACCGGGTACGGTGGCATCCACAACGTCCGCCGGACGGTTCGTGAGTACGAGAAAGCGGGCGTCGCCGCGGTCCACATGGAGGACCAGACGACCCCGAAGCGCTGTGGTCACATCGCCGGCAAGACGATCCACGACCGCGAGACCGCCGTCGGGAAGTACGAAGCCGCCGTCGACGCGAAGCAGGACGAGGACACCGTAATCATCGCCCGGACGGACGCGTACGGCTCCGCCAACGGTGACTGGGAGGAGCACCTCGAGCGCGGTCGCCTGTACGCCGACGCGGGTGTCGACCTCGTCTGGCCCGAGATGCCCGACCCGTCGCGCGAGGACGCCGTCGAATACGCCGAGACCATCCACGAGACGCATCCGGACCTCGACCTGGCCTTCAACTACTCGAGTTCCTTCGCGTGGTCGGAAGAGGACGACCCGCTCACGTTCGAGGAACTCGGTGACCTCGGGTACAGTTACATCTTCATCACCCTGTACACGTTCCACTCCGGCGCCTACCACGTGTACGAGGACCTGAAGAACGTCGCCGAGAACGCCGAAGAAGCGCAGTTCGACCTCGAGGACCGGTACCTGGGCCACGAGACGGAGAGCCACCACCAGCTCTCCTTCGTCCCGCGTTTCCAGGACATCGAGGCTCAGTTCGACCCCGCTGCCAAGCAGCGCCAGGAAGAATCCGCAGGCTTCACCGACGAGGGCGAAGCGGTCCTGTCCTCCGAAGAGACGGAAGAAGAGTAAGTCGCATCGACGGTCCACCACATGTTTTCTTTTACACAAACCGAGCAGTGCCAACCATGTCTACATGACCGACCGGCCTGATGAAGCGGGTGTTTGGCTCCAACGCTTGAAATACCTATTCTGAAACGTCAGGATTTCATCGATTGGTCGCCCCCTCCCCCCTCGATCGGACTGCCCGTCCCTGTGGAGATTGATCGCCCATGGGAATCCCGGAACGGTTGATTTTGTGTTTCCCGGGGCGAAACCACCCATATCAACCCTCTATGTTCGGGGAAATCGGCTCAGCCGCTGCTCTGTTTCCTGGAAGCAATATTCAATACTATACTCTCGATCGAAATAATCAGACACCCTGGCGGAATGAACGGGCGAGTAGGCGGCAACCGAGCGAAGCGAGGGCGCCGCCGGACGAGCGACTGGAGCGGCGCGAGGGCTTTCCGGTCGGGACGGGTACGGTTGACCGTCAGTATAGTAACTACCCCGGTCAGAACAAATCAGAAATACACGACGGGTGGTCCGTACGGACCGATCACTCGGACGATCGACGACTCGTGGCGATTGCGTCGCCAATGGCTTTGAGTTGTTCGTCGCGATACCTCGTCCGGGACTCGGCAGACTCGTCGTAGTCGAAAAATCCGCTTCCCGCCTCGACGCCCGTTCGACCACGCTCGATGTACTCATCGAAGCGGTCTGAGGGTGACTCCGCGGTCGAGAGGTGGGGATACAGTTCGGCGGCCACCTCCCTGAACAGTTCCAACCCGGAGAGGTCGACCGTTTCGAACGGCCCGATGGCTGCCGTCCGGCGGGCGTACCCGTCGCGAACGGCGGCATTGATGTCCAAAAGCGAGGCGACGCCCTCGTCGAGGAGATGCATACATTCACGGAGGACCGCGAACTGGATCCGGTTCCACACGATTCCAGGGACGTCGGCGTTCACGCGAATTGGGTTCCGATCGACGGTTTCGACGAAGGCTTCCGTTCGCTCGACGGTCGACGGGGCCGTGTCCGGTCCTCGGACGACTTCCACCAGTGGCATGAGATACGGCGGGTTCCACCAGTGACACCCGACGACCCTGTCTGCGGCGTCCGGCACGGCCCCGGCGATGTCCCGGATCCGGAGGCCGGAGGTATTGGACGCGAGGATTGCGTCGTCGGGGGCCGTTTCGGCCACGTACTCGAACACGTCGTGCTTGGCCTCGAGGTCCTCGGAAATCGTTTCGAGTACGACGTCGGCCGACCGGACGCCAGCCTCTCGATCGAGGGTGAAGTCGATCTCGTCGAGAACGTTCTCTGGGGACCGATCGACGACGCCCATTTCCCCGAGCGTATCGGCAGAGGCCGCGATGCGTTTCCGTGCTCGATCGAGGTTCGACTGTCGGTGTTCGATTACCGTCACGTTCTGGTCCTGGGTGGCGAAGTGAAGCGCCAAACCCTGGCCCATTATTCCACCGCCGATGACTGAAACGTCGTACGCCATTGTAGCGTACCCGAGATTCTGGAACTGTATAACAGTGTGTGCCGAAAAATGCGCCGCCTCCGGACCGGTCGGTATCCGGGCTCGTGATTCGGTGTCGCTATCACACAGAGGTCCCTGCCGGATCGGTACGGCATTTTCGAGGACGTGCGATACCGTGTGGTTCGTATTGCATTTCCCGGGGAGAATGAAGACGACTTGAACACCACCGAATTTCCAAAGTCGAAAAAATGTGAAAAAATAATTAATTAAATAAAACAATAAACTATGTATACTAAATAATATATAAGATTACACAGATGTAGAATACCTTATTCGACCACAAAAGAAATATAAAAAACCTCCTACGGCCCCCATCCCCCTCAATCGATCACTTCCAGACGGTTCGCGATGAGGGCGGACACGTACCCTGCCACGAGGAGAACGACGAGGTTGAACGCAGCCTGGAACATCGGTCGGTACGGAGACTCGATCCAGAGGTTGATAATGTGGCCGACCTGGAAGTAGAGGTTGAACGCGGCTATTGCCACGAAGACGAGGCTCAACGCGAACGCACCCCAGAGGAGATATCGACGGACGTTCCCGCCGATAGCTGATAATCGACCGGACGTCTCCTGCTCCTCGTCCGCCGCCGTACTGTCAGGCCCGGTCGCTTCGTGTTCCTCCTCTTCATATTCCTGTCTCATCTCTGTGGACTCCTGTCTCGTGTTCGACTGCTCGTGATCCTTCTCCTTCGAGTCTCGTTCCGTCCCGGACTGTTCCTCGTCCGTTCCCCGGTCGGGTTCGGGTTGCTCACTCATTGAAATACCTCCGGGCGAGGAATCCACTTCCGATAAGCGCCACGAGGGCGGTTCCGATTCCAAATCCAGGTGTTTGTGTCCCCGTCGGGGCCCCAGGAGTCGGTTCCGGGGAGGGTCGGTCCACGGCCGGGACTTGACCTTCCTCGAAGTCAGACACCTGCAGTCCGACGTCCTCTACCGTCTGGTTGACGGCGATACGTCGTTTCGGATCGAGGTTCGCGACCGAGCGGGCCGTTCCGACGATTACCCCGTTTTTCCAGAGGACCGCGTCCAGGTAGTAATTGTACCCGGAGGGAACGGTCAGTGTCGCTGATGGCGTCACGGTCTCCCCGTGTTCGATTTCTCCGAGCGCGATCACCTGTCGAGACGCGACGATGTTCGATTCAGCCTGCCGTGCGATCAATAGCAACCGGAGGTCGCCAGTGTTTGCATTACCACGGTTCGTCAGATAGACGGAGGTGTTGAGGGTGGTGTGATTCCCATCCGCGTCCGCTATCGTATAACTGATCGTCGGGATTTCCGATCGGTCGAACCGATGGAACTGGACGGTGGTACGGGCGTACGGAGGGGTTAGCGAGTCGAGGCCCCGGACACGTTTGCCACCCGCGGCGACGCGACGATTCCCCTGGTACACCAGAACTTCGAGACGGTAACTTCCCGATCGTTCGACGGTGAGGTTCTCGGTGACGACGACCTCTCCCTCGGTCGAGACCGTCCCGAGTGATTCACGTTCGACCGTCCGCTGGAACCCCGATTCACCATCAACGGCTCGAAACACCACCGAGACGTTCTCGGTCGCATCTCCTGTGTGGGTGAGATACGCATCGAGGGCGAGCGTCACGGAATCGCCGGAAACCGCTTCAGCGGAGACACCGACTTCACGCAGTTCAATTCGGCTGGGGCGTTCGAAGTCCTCGTGCGGTTGTGCGAGAACCCCGGGGGACGAGCAGGGCGGCGAAGGCGGCCACCGCGGCCACGGCACCGGCAGCGACCAGGAGGAGGGCTATTCGTCTCATGGGAACCAGTACCGTGGTATATGGCAAGTATTTTCTGACCGAGTTCCCGGACCCACTCGGTGTGCGTACTGCTCCGTCACTATAATACCAGTTCCCCGCGAGGTAACTGTCGTGGGATTCAACGGGGTATTCCAAAATGGAACCGAGTGCACACCACTACGGCGTCACGGTATCGGACATGGAACGAGCCCTTGGGTTCTACAGAGACACACTGGGACTCGAGGAAGGCGATCACCTCGCCTTCGACAGCGAGGAGTTCTCACGGTTCGTTGGTGTCGACGGTGCCGACGTCGATATCGTCTTCCTCGACGCCGAGGGCTGCGCCGTCGAACTTATCGAATATCACGACCCACCCGGTGGAAATGCAAACGAAGGGGTTTCGAACAACGACGTCGGCGCGGCCCACTTCTGTCTCGAGGTAAACGACGTCGAAGCCGTCTACGAGGACCTCGAAGACGAGGTGACGTTTGTAAGCGAACCACAGACGTTGGACGTCGGCGTTTCAGTTGCCTACATGAAAGACCCCGACGGAAACATCGTCGAACTGTTCGAAGAATAGAGCCTCCTCACCGAGACCCTACTGGTTTCCGTACTCGTCGATGATCGCTCGGAGTTTTTCCGTGGCGATGTTCCGACCAGTGATCGGGAGGACGACGGTCTTTCCGGCGAGTTCCTCGCCGCGTTCCAGCGCCGCCGCGACCCCCGCGGCGCCAGCCCCCTCTGCAACGATCGATTCCTGGTCGAGGAGTCGATAGACTGCTCGTCCGATGGCGTCGTCCTCGACGAGAACGAAGTCGTCCATGTGCTCCTTGATAATTGTAAGTGGGAGGGCGAACGGGGTTCGGGTAGCGAGCCCCTCCGCGATCGTGTTGGCAGTCTCGAGGACCTCGATATCCCCGCCGGACCACGCCCGGTACACCGCGTCGGCCGAAGCCGACTGCACCCCCACAACCCGGGCTCCGAGGAGACGTCCGACGGTCAACGAATATGCCGATGCACTCGATCCGCCGCCCACTGGATTGATGAGTACGTCCACGTCGGGCCGGTCATCCATCACTTCGAGACCGGCGCTGGCCCGTCCCGCGACGAGAGGCGCCTCGTTCCCGCCGTGAACGTATCGATATGGGTGCTCTCGAGCGAGGGATTCGGCGTGCTCGCGAGCCTCGTCGAAATCCTCCCCGATTGTACGCACCGCCGCTCCCATCTGTTCCATCGCCCGGATTTTTCCGGGGTTCTCGAGTGTTTCCGGGACGACCACGGTGGCCGGTATTCCGAAATCGCGAGCCGCATAGGCCATCGCCTGTCCGTGATTGCCCATGCTCGCGGTGAGAACGCCCTTCTCGTGAAAGACGGAATCGAGGTCATCGAGAAGTGCGTACATCCCCCGGATTTTGAACGACCCGGTGGGTAACGTGTCTTCTCGCTTGAGGAATACGTCTGCGTCGAGGGTTTCAGACAGGCTCTCGCTCCGGACGAGAGGGGTCCGGGGAAGGTTCTGCGAGACGATCTGTCGTGTCTCGTATACGTCCCGGGTCGTCGGAGGTTCGAGGTCGTGGTACTCGAAAATCGTCGTTTCGTCGGGTGATTCGACGGCGTCGAATCCTGTGTCGGCCATGAACCCTGGTGGTGTTCGGTGTGGGGATAAATCTTCTTCCCCGATTCGACGGACGACGAATCAGTCCTCACCCCTCGTCCACCAGACTAGTCCGAGTCCGAGGAGGACTGACAGGATACCGGCGCCGGAAAGGCCCATCCGTATCAGCGGGTAAAGCGAGAAGTCGTCGACGTGGCCCCGGCGGAGCACGTAATAGTCTCCCTCGTGGCGAACCAGTTCTCGCCCGTCAGAAGCCAACCGGGTGCCGGCAAGAGTCTCCCGTCGGGTCCGCACGGACCCATCAGATTCGATTGCGTCGACGACCGCTTGGCGTGCTTCCCCGGGAAGAGTCCCGGTCCGAATCGGAGTCACGCCGAATTGCGACAGGAGCGTCTCGTTTTGGACCGGCGAGACCTGAATCGTGACCACTCTCGCGGTTTGTGTCACGGTTACGTGGACCACTGAACTCCTGGCTACGAGATACGAGACTTCTGATCCCAGGGGGGCGACCGTGGAGGCGTTGTTCCGGTTCTGGAGCGTCAGAGATCCGGTCCGGACGGCGGTTTCCAGTGGGGCTTCCCACGGTTCTTCGAAATCGTCCGTGAGCACAACTGCCGGTGCTGTATCGGCGACCCACGCGATTTCCTTCGGGTTCGATTCGGTATCGAGTTCTCCCGGCGGGGAAAGCGATAGGGTTTGCTCCACGGCGGCCGGCGAAGTCGCCTGGAGCGTGATCGTCGTTCTCTGTGGACCGAACTGTACATTTGTCCGGTATATTTTGTTCTGATTGACGCTTCCAAGATATCTCCACTTTGAGTCAAACAACTGGCCAATAAGCGGCGGTGCCGACCGATTGATCGAGTACGTTCCGTTATCGAGCGCGTTTCGAACCGCATAGCGGGCGACAGGCTGGAGGTCTTCGATATCTCGTACCGAGGGTTCTGTCATGGATATCCCGCGGGCGAGGGAAATTTTCTCCGCTGACAGGAGGAGACTGCCTTCGATTTCTTCCTCCTGTACGTACAGGGGGTTTGCCAGCAATGCTGCTCCAATTACCAAGAAGGCGACCGCTGCGACGGTGGAGGGACGGGCGGCCATACGTATCCGTTCCGGGAACACACTGATAAATACCTTCTGCCCTCATCTCATCGTGGAAGCTCTGCATGGGACGGAATGCAAAACCCGGGATGCGCATCTCACAATACTTATAGAACCACCAGCCGCCGGTCAGGGTATGAATCCGGATACCGGAGGCGACGGTCGAGTCCGGGCAACCTTCGTGCTCGTCCACGGTGCTTACCACGGACGATGGTGCTGGTTCAAGGTCGTCCCGGAACTCGAAGAACGCGGCCACTCGGTCGCGACAGTCGAACTCCCCGCACACGGCATCGACACCACCCCAGTCGAGAACGTCGATTTCGAGGGATACGTCGACACGGTGATCGACCGAATCGAGGAACAGGACGGACCCGTCGTACTGGTCGGACACAGTATGTCGGGGATGGTGATCTCCCAGGTCGCAGAGCGTCGGCCGGACGCCGTGAACGCCCTCGTGTATCTGACCGCCTACATCCCCGGAAACGGCGAATCGATGCTGGATCAACGGGTCGATGGCTCGCCCATATCGAAGCATTTCACGGCCGACGAGGAGAACGGTGTCGGCGTCGTCGCCCAGGACGCACTGACGGACCTGTTCTACGCGGATTGTTCGCCCGCGGACCGAGAACTCGGTCGATCACTGGTGCGCCCGGAACCACTCGACCCGCTCTCCGAACCGGTGGCCCTTACCCCCGAACGATTCGGCGCAGTTCCGCGGGTCTTCGTTTTCTGCGAGAACGATCGGACTATCACCCCGGAAAAGCAGCGATCGATGCTCGAGGAGCACGGAGCGAACGAGGTCGTCGAACTCGACTCGACTCACTCCCCGTTTCTCTCGATGCCGGGGAAAACCGCTGACGCTCTCGAGACCGCCCTTTCGGAACTCTAAGTGGTCGTATCGGGGAGGAGATAGACGATCGATTGCACATTCGACCGGTCAGGCCTCCTCCACCGCGAACGAATCACCTGTCCTCGTTACGGCCTCCGGGCCCAATACGAAAGGAAAGACCACCTGGGCTCTCGCGGTCCTGATGATGACGGACGTGTGTTACGATGCGTGAGCGAGCGGTGATTGGCTACCTTGTTGGTGAGTGGGGTAGCTGTGACAGGCTACCTTGCCGGTGAGTACGTTAGCTGTGACAGACCACCTCGTCGGTGAGTAGGCTACCTGTTACTGATTGTGTGGGACTGGCACGTCCGAGGCCATCGAGACGACGATAATGACGAGGCCGATTGCCGAGAACGTTCCCGTAATCGCCAAACCGAGAACGGTGTTCACCGGAAGAATCATCGGCAAGAGACCTGAGAACAGGATTCCCAATCCAGCACCGACCAGTCCGAAAGCCAGAAGCCAAAGCCCCCGGTCACCCGTTCGTTGCGCAGCGCGAATCGTGTAGTAAATTATCGCTCCACCTGCGAAAAGCGTCACGCCCTTCACCACGAGGAGGTAGAGCAACAGGCCATTCATGACTATTACTCAGCCTTCAATAAGAAGAAATCTGGGATATATGCACCACTACGTTACCAAATCGTTGGAATCGGATTTCACCCCGTGCCGGACGGATAGGAGGAGTCTCGAAGCGAGGGTCTGGTTTGCACAGGGAGACGGCCGATGACGCTGATTGGTGGTCACATGGGACAGAGCACAGGAGGAGTGACGGTCCGATTGAATAGACGTGAATGGCGGTGGGTATCCTTCATTGGAACG
The DNA here is from genome assembly GCA_042216905.1 of Halodesulfurarchaeum sp. GTDB lineage: Archaea > Halobacteriota > Halobacteria > Halobacteriales > Halobacteriaceae > Halodesulfurarchaeum. The sequence goes on along the minus strand of JBDGTL010000014.1, from coordinate 21,041 downwards.
GTTCACGTCGCTCCTCGACCCACGCACCCGTCTACCCAATCGTACCGCATTGCCTACCGTCGTGTTTCACAGCCGATGTGTTCTGGTCGGGGGACTCGTGTCCGTCGTCGACGGAACCGAACGATAGGGCCAGCGGATTACAGGTCCCGGGGCTGGACCGTTTTTCGATCGTTTTCCGTCGCTCGTCGGGCGGCGTCATCGAGCAGCTCCTCGAGTTCTTCGTCCAGGGCCTCGTAGAAATCGGCCGAAACGTTGTACTCGCTCAGTGCCTCTTTCACGTTCGTCTTGACTATCAGATCGGCCATACAGGCCTACTCCCGGGTGACTTGTCTAAAAGATTGCTATTCCGGCGCGTCATCGCCCGATGGATCGCGAATCCCTCTCCTCCACCGGATAGAGAAAGAACACGCCGGGTGTGTCGATGCAATGCCCTCACAAGGGGGTCGAAAACTCCAGTAGGTCTTGGTGGGGATGCCCGGTGACTCAACGACAACAGTCGGAAGCAACAAAAAGGGCGGGCCGAGATATCAGCCGTAGGTGGCGGGGGCCGACCTTCATCTCGAACTATCTTCGGTTCTTCGACTCTGTACTGGCACCGCGGGATTTCCGGGCTCCTCCAATTTCCCGACTCACCGTCTGTAAATGGGACTTGAGTACATTGACTCCGGGACGAGGAACGGATTTCTCGGAGGTGGCGTGACAGCTCGATGTCCTCATTTGAAGTGGTTTTCAGGGGACTATCAGGATTGTGTATCGAGATACCGATCGACCTGGTGGACGCACGAATGAGCGTGGATTCGACCGCCACGGTGTGGTGAGTAATTGTGTTGGATTTCTAATACGATTGGCTGGTTTTGAAGACAAATTTCCTGGAAGAAAGCGGAGTATTCATGCACCCCGGAGGTGACTCCACGGGGTATGGAAACACGCGTTGCGTACCTCGACGTGGGGGAAATCACGATGGATACCGTCGAACTCCCGGAACTCGGGCCGAACGACGTGCTGGTGAAGACTGAACAGGCCTCAGTCTGTGGGTCGGAGCGATATTTTTACAGGGGGATTACGGTCCGCCCGGAGGACAAAGCCCGGGGCCTCCCCTCGGAAGCAGGGGACTACCACCGGGACGGCGAGAAGCACACCTATCCCATCGGTCCGCTCGGTCACGAAGGCGGAGGGACCATCGAATCGGTCGGGTCGGCCGTGGACACGTACCTCGGTGGCGGTACGGTTTCCGTCGGCGATAGGGTCGGGAGCCTGTACTACCCGACGTACACCGACTACTGGGTGACAGACGTATCCAACGTTCAGCCGATTCCAGACGGTGTTTCTTTCCGCGTCGGCGCGCTCTACGAGGCACTGGCGTGTGCGGTGTGGGCGGCCCGTCACATGGACGTCAAACTCGGGGACACGGTGGCAGTCAACGGGCTTGGGTTCGCTGGGAACGTTCTCCTCCAGGGTGCGCTTCAGGCCGGTGCCTCGGAGGTGTACGCCATCGACCCCGTCGAGGAAAAGCGTGATATTGCCGAGGAACTCGGTGCCGACGTGACGATCGACCCGACCGAGGAGGACGCCGTCGAACTGGTCGACGAACTCACTGATTACGACGGGGTCGACGTCGCCGTCGAAGCGGTCGGCGGGACGGGAATCGGGATCAAGCAGGCCCTCGGGATGGTCGCTCACAATGGCGTCCTGGCACTCTACGGGGACAATTACGCGCCCATCGACGATTTCTGCTTCCACAAGTTCCACGAGGACGCACTGACGGTGCAGAATCTCGCACCGATGCACTATACCCAGTTGCAGTCCATCGAAAACGCTCGCGAAGCGTACCGGGCCGTCGAACGGGGTATCTTCGACGTCGACGTCATTCTCGAACATTCCGAATCGTATTCTCTCGACGAACTACCCGAGGTATTCGAGAAGGAGGCTGAATCGACCGCGGCACAGACGTCGCTGAAGACGATAATCGAGCCCTGAAACCGGTACACGATCCCTGCAATCGATACCTAATTTCTGAAACCGGTACTCGATCCCTGTCCTCCCTGTTTGTGAATAAAGGGAGACGAATGGATTATACCGGGTGTCGACCCGCCCGTCGGCGTGTCGGAATTCCTTGGAAACGGCGTTTGGAATCCCATACGCACGGTTTCTGACTGTCATTATGTCACATTGTCTGACTGGTATTGTTACGAATTTTCGACTGTCATTGTTGCACGTTTTCTGACATCACTGAGCACAGTTCTCGTCGATCCACGAGTCGGTCTGGAACCACGTCTACGCCGAGTACCACACTTAAATAGGCCCCGAACGAATGAACCAGGAACGATGCCCGACATCGAGTCGATCGACCTGGACTTCGTACAACTCGGGGATACTGGCCTCCAGACGAGCGAACTTCAATTCGGGACGTGGCGATACGGCAAAACCACCGAAGCGGGAAACGTCGAAATCGAGGAAGAGCAAGGGTACGAACTGCTCGACGCGTACGAGGCGGCCGGTGGTCGGTTCATCGATACGGCAGACGTGTACGGCGGTGGTGCCGCCGAATCCTGGATCGGGAACTGGCTCGAGGAGCGCGACCGGGAACGATTCACGATCGCCTCGAAACTTTACTTCAGGATCAGGGACGGCGATCCGAACAGCCGCGGCACGAACCGGAAGAACGTGAGACACCGCGTGGATGCGATGCTCGAGAGACTTGGGACTGATTACATCGATCTCCTGTACATCCACCGGTGGGACGACCAAACCTCGGCACGTGAAATGATGAAGACCCTCGACGGTCTCGTCGAGGACGGCCGTGTCCACTACCTGGGTGCGTCAACGCTCACACCGAACGCGTGGAAGATCGCGAAGGCCAACGAGATCGCCCGACGTGAAGGGTTCGAACCCTTCTCCGTCCTGCAACCCAGATACAACCTGGTCGACCGTGAGATAGAGGGCGACTACCTCGAGATGGCCCGCGAATACGGCCTCGCGGTCTGTCCCTGGAGTCCCCTGGGACAGGGTTTCCTGACTGGTAAGTACGATCGGTCCTCGGGGCTTACCGGTGAATCCCGGGCGGCCGAGTCGAGCCGGTTCGAACAGCGGTATCTCACGGACGGGAATTTCGACGTTCACGACGTCCTCGAGGAAGTGGCAGACGAAGTGGGCGCGACGCCGGCCCAGACGGCACTCGCCTGGTTGCAGCACAGACCGGGAGTGACGGCCCCGATTGTCGGTGCTCGGACTGTCTCGCAACTGGAGGAGAACCTCGGCGCCGCGGCGATCAACCTGAGTGACGATCAGGTGCAGCGACTGACTGACGCGAAACCCGGTCCGTACGACGATTTATAACGAGGAATTACCTCTCCGGGCCGACCGTTTGTATTGTCCCATGGGCCTCTCTCATTGAACGATTCCCGTCCGACACGCATCGAACGATCCTCGCTGAGTTTCCATTGATCGATCCCGACAGAACGGTGACCGAAGATAGGCTCTCTGGGTCGTTCGGGGAGGGGAGGTATCTCCCCGAACACGATTGAAACGAGAACGACCGATATTGCACTACTCCGCCATCAGTGTCACATATTTATTTCATTATTTCGTGACATGACACCAGTTGAATCCGGTATTTTCGTTGGATACTCGACGCGGAACCGACGAAAATCTCGACGATCCGAAAAATTATGACGCAGGGATAGCATGTGGAACCCGACCGTTCATGTCGGTTCGAAGTACCATTCGAGGAATGGGGAGTCGTGCGAATCCGGCGTTCGCGATGGGTGCCGTGGGCATTCCGCTCGTGGCATTCGCTGTGGTGGCGACCGTCGGAACGAGAGAACAGCACACGTTCGTCCACGTCATGGCCGGGGTCCTGTGGACGGGGATCGACGTGTTCATGGCGATGGTTCTCGGGCCCGTTCTCGGGGGGTTGGACGTCGAGGCTCGGGCCAGGTTCTTCGAGACGTTCACCCCGAAGATGACGTTCCTGATGCCGACCCTGGCGTCGGTCACGATTTTCGGTGGGATCACGCTCGCGGTCAGGATGGGCCTCTTCCCGAATGCCGGTCCGTGGATCGGACTGTTCGTCTTCGTCTCCTTCGTCACGGCAGCACTCGTCCTCGGGTGGGTATTCGACTCGTTCGACGACAGACGCTGGCAACTATTCTTCGTGATCGTGACCATCGGAAACGGTGCGTACCTCCTCTCCGAAATTGCCGCCTCGGAAATGCGCCTGCCGGCGACAAGGCCGATTATCGTCTCGATTCTCGGCGTGATGGTGATCCTTACGGTCCTCGGCTTCGGGTTTCTCATGCCAAACGAAATTCTCATCTACAAGGAGATGATCTCCGAGAATCCGGACACCGAGCGGATCGGTCGTCTCGGACTCCGCAACGCGAAACTCAGTGGCGTCCAGGGCGTGTTCCAGATCGTCATTATCGTCTTGATGGTCCTCCTGCGATGGGGTGGATTTTGACTCTAATTTGGTGTCATTTTATCAATTAATTACTGACACCAAATAGAGTAATCATTTTATCAATTAATTACTGACACCAAATAGAGTAATTTGTTACCTAGTATACTCATAAAAGTTTAATATTTAGTCATATTACCGTTAAATCCTATATATAGAATGAATATATTAATATAGTTTACTATATGCTAATTGTAAAAGATCATCATATCATTGTTTATGATCTTTATAATACATTATACTAATTATAGTACTGTACACGATGTTGTGATAAATAAGATGGTCGAAAGCGAAGTATGCTCGATTTCCTTCCAGATATTTTTTATATTATATACTATTTCTCCGTAGTTGCATTTATGCACATTCGATTGAAGGAGGAAAACGGCCCGATCCCTCCGGGCAGAACGATACCTTTGAGAGTCGAATACAAACACTATCTATTCTATCATGTCTATTTGTCTCACGATTGGCGGTCTCCCTGTGGTATACGTGCATTTTCGAACGTTCTTTCCAGAACTTTGAAGTTCTGGCCGTGCTCTACGAGGGTATGGTCCCCACGGTCCTCGTCGATCCGAATACGTTCTTCGAGCGGCGTTCTGACAACCCCGGATGGCTCTGGCCGACCGTCATCGTAATTCTGGCTGCCCTCGTCGGGATTGTCGGGAGTGTTCCGGTATTCCTGGCAACCATCCGGTCGATGCCGGAGGCAGCAGGCGGTGTATCAGTGCTAATTGTGGTCGTCGGGTCGATTGGGGGCGTCATCGGGACCCTCGTGTTCTGGGTGCTGTACGCGATCGCATTTCACGCCATCTCCTCCGTCGGATTCGGTGGCGTGGGGCCGTTCTCGAGAACCCTCAAACTGACCGGGTGGGGATTCATCCCGCACGTGTTCTCAGGAATCGTTTCGGCCGCCGCAAATTTCTACGTGTTCAGCGGTGTTAGTTTTCCGTCTGATCCGGTTCGAATCGGTCAGTTCGTTTCGTCGCTTCGCTCGGACCCCGTCCTCTTGATCGTTCAGGCACTGGGGATTGCCTTCCTTCTCTGGAGTGCGTTCCTCTGGGTATTCGCCATTCATCACGGGCGGGACGTGACGGTTCGGGAAGCGACGATCAGCGTCGGCATCCCTGTTCTCGTCGTGATCCTCTTTCGGTTGTACAACATCGTGGGGGGCCTCTGACATGCGAGCGATCGGAGCGGTCGTTTTGGCACTCCTTCTCATCGTAACCCCGATTGCTCCGGCGATGGGTGCCTCGGCGTACGTCTCGGTGACTGACGTCACGGTCCGACCCGAAACCCCGCTTCCCGGCGAAGACATTACCATCACGGCGACGGTCCGGAATCTCGAAAGCAGTCCGTCGAACCTGGAATTGAACGCCGTTGCCATCCAATATACGGAATCGCACACGGTAAAGGAGTATACCCGGGCGCAGGACCTCGGGACCCTCTCGCCGGGAAGCGAAATTCGGGTCCCGTTAACGATATCCTTCGAGGAACCCGGGACGAAGTCGTTCCGCGTCGTCGTCTACGGCCAGGACGAATCTGGAGCCAGTGTCAAGGTAACCTACCCGGTCGTCGTCCAGGTCTCGACCGCTCACCCCACAGTTACCATCGAAGCAGACCAACCAGTCACAGGCGTCGAATCCCCCGTAAACCTCACGGTGAGTAATGGACTTGACGATTCTGTCCGGAACGTCGCCGTTCGACTCGATGGGAAATCCGTTACGGTGGACAATAGCCGTCGGGCCATCGCGAAACTCGAATCGGGAGAGGAACGCGTCCTCTCCTATCGGATTACGCCGAAGTCAGTCGGTCGACAGCCACTCCGGGCAACGATCCGGTATACGACCGCCGGCGGATACGATCGTGTCGTGAAACAAACGGAGTGGATCCAGGTGGAGGCGCTTTCGGACCGGGTCGAACTCGTTGCGACCACTGTGGAGCGGGCGAACACGAGATCGATCGAACTCGAGGTGACAAACCTCGGAAACGCCGCACTCGAGAACGTCGTCCTGACTGGCGAGGCGGGGAACGCGACCGTTGGGAGAGTCGTCGTTCCAGCGATAGAACCGGACTCGACGACGAACGTCACCCTTCCAGTTACCGATCTGGTGAACGAGACGACGGCGACGATCGTCGCGACCTACGAAATCGGAACCCATCGCGGTCGGGTTCAAACCGAAACGACGGTGGCCCCGATTCCAGCGGAAACACATCCCGGACGAATCGTGCTCACGGGCATCGACTTCGAGCGGGAGAACGGGAACGTCCGTATTACCGGGAGTGCGAGTAACGTCGGACTCACCCCTGCCAACAGTGTTCTCGTACGGGTCCGAGAGACGGCAGGAGTCTCACCAGCATCGCCGAACCGGGAGTACTTCGTCGGGACTGTTCTGGCGAGCGACTTCGTTTCCTTCGACGTGTTCGCGTCGGTCGAGGGAAACGTTTCGACGATACCACTCGAGGTGACGTACCTGTCCGAGGGCAAGAGACACAGCCGTCTCGTCGAGGTCCCGTACGATATAGAATCCCCCGATCAGGCGGAGAGTAGGCCGAATGATCGGGGACTACTGGTTCCAGCACTCGTAGCGGGCCTCGTCGTGGTAGTACTCGCGGGTGTCATATTCCTCGGCTGGAGGAACTATCGTGGCGGTGATTGAGACTGACGGCGTCGTCAAACGCTACGAGACGGAAGGCGAGACCGTCGTGGCTCTCGACGGGGTCGACTTCACCGTCGAAACGGGCGATTTCGTCGCCGTCATGGGCCCGAGTGGAAGTGGCAAGTCCACCCTGTTGAACCTCCTCGGATTGCTCGACGTCCCCACGGAGGGAACCGTTTGTCTCGATGGCACGCCAGTCAGCACGCTTTCGGAGCGGGAACGAACCGCTTCGCGAAAGCGAACGATTGGATTCATATTCCAGAATTTCTATCTCATATCGACCCTCACCGCGCTGGAAAACGTCGAGATACCTCGTCTCCTCGATCGGGAGGCGGAGGCCCCGAAACGTGCAGCATCGCTACTGGCCCGGGTCGGCCTGGGTCATCGGTTGACCCATCGGCCGAGTGCACTGTCCGGCGGGCAAAAACAGCGGGTGGCAATCGCTCGGGCCCTGATCAACGAACCCCGGGTCATCCTGGCCGACGAACCGACGGGAAACCTGGATCGCTCGACCGGACGGACGATTCTCGAACAGTTCTCGCAGTTCCGCGAGGAGGGTGTCGCGGTCGTCGCCGTAACGCACGATCCGGTGGTGGCCGAATTCGCCGAACGGACCGTGAATTTGATCGACGGACGGATCGTCGAGGACGGAATCGGGGGGTCGAGCAGTGAGTGAAGAACCCGATTCACCGGGGGCGGAGTGGAACGTGCCAAACGACGATTCCGAAGAACTCGCCGAGATCGAGACGATCAGCTCCCGGCTCTACCGACGGTTCCCGGTCCTGTTGATTGCGCGGCGGAATCTCACCCGTTCCCGGTCCAGGACGGCACTTGCGATGCTCGGGATCGTCATCGGAGTGATCGCCATCGCTTCACTCGGTCTCTTCGGAGCGACGCTCCAGCAATCGGCGGTCGGGTCACTCGGAGACATCGGCAACCAGGTGATCGTGTCTCCCGCGTTCGAGGAGGGCGTCGAGACGCTCACCGATCGCGACGTGAGAGCGATCAGGCGTGCCGCAGGGGACGCCAGCGTCGTTCCAGTCAAACAGAAACGAGCGATTGTCGCCTACGGGGACGAACGGCGGGTGGTCACAGTCTATGGAATGGAGAACCCAGCGGAAACCTACGACGCGCAAAGCGGACGGATCCCCGATCCACTCCAGAGTGGGGCCGTCCTTGGAGCGAGCGTAACCGAGTCCCTCGGAGTCCGGACCGGTAACTCGATAACGGTCGAGAACCGTACCTACCGGATTCGTGCTGTCCTCGAACGACAGGGGGGATTCTCACCTATCAACCCCGATTCGGCGGTGATTCTTCCGGAAGACCACTTCGACGAGGAGGGGTATTCCCAGGTGATCGTGATGGCGGAGAGCGGCCAGGCCGCCAATCGGACCGCGATGGCGATCAAGGCCGATCTCAACCGGCGGGAGAAGCGGGTTTCGGTGATGGAACTCAGATCGTTCACCCAGCAGATCGGGGAATTTTTCGACACGCTCAATCTCTTTCTCATCGGCATCGGATCGATCTCGTTACTCGTCGCCGGAGTGAGCATTCTCAACGTGATGTTGATGAGTACCATCGAACGTCGGGAGGAGATCGGTGTCCTTCGAGCGGTCGGCTACCAACGCCTCGACGTACTCCGGATCGTCCTGACAGAATCGTTGCTTCTCGGACTGATCGGGGGCGTCATCGGTGCGACGCTGAGTATCGCGAGTGGTCTCCTGATCAGTCACCTCATGCTGGGGGATGCGACCCGGGCATTCACGCTCACGAATGCGGGATACGTGGTCGCTGCTTTGTTCTTCGGAATCGTCACGAGTGTCGTGAGTGGATTTTATCCTGCGTACAAAGCTGCTAACGAGCAACCCGTCGATGCGTTGCGCCAGTAACATCCGACGGTGTATCCTGGATTGTCAGAAATCGCTTGTGTGTTACTTCGGGCCGATTCGCCGAGTTCGTCGATCTCTCTCTGTTTCTCCGGGGGAAATCACCGATGGACCCGATGTATATATGGGAACCAAACAAACCAGAGTACGAACCTAATCATGGAGTACGAATTCGAAACGAAGCCGTCCTACACGATGGCGACCGTGTCGTTGAACGAGGGCGAATCCATCGTCGCGGAAGCGGGGACGATGGTTTCGCATACCCGGACAATCGAGATCGAAACAGGTCGAGGCGATTCCGGTGGATTGCTCTCCTCCGTCAAACGGTCGGTCCTGGGCGGCGAGTCGTTCTTCAGGAACACGTTTACGGCGGAACACGGCCCTGGCGAGGTGGGAATCGCACCGGTCAAGCCGGGTGACATGGACGCGTTTTCACTCGAGGACGATTCGGTTTTCGTCCAGTCTGGTGGCTATGTCGCATCCCAACCAGGCGTGGAGATAACGACAGACGTGGGCGGCCTCGATACCCTTCTCGGTGGAGAGGGACTGTTCTTCCTCGAAGCCACGGGGTCAGGAACCCTGTTCCTGGGGAGTTACGGGGGGCTTCGGGAGCGGACGATCGACGCTGACGAAACGCTTACCGTCGACTCCGGCCATCTGGTCGCCTGGGATTCCTCACTGGATTTCGAGACCCGCCGCGTCGGCGGATTGAAAGAGACGGTACTCAGTGGGGAGGGTCTCGTCATGACGTTCGACGGACCCGGATCGGTCTGGATCCAGACCAGGGATTACGACGCATTTATCATGGACATCGCGAATAACTTGCCGAGCCAGAACTCGGGATGACTGGTCTCACTGGTTGATACATTCACCATACGGCTCTCGCATCAATCGGAATGGCCCGTCGTCTCGATTCAGATGGTTTCCGATGATTCCTCCGAATCGAGGAGGGACGCGTGTGCTCGCAATTCCGCCCCGATCACTCCCCAGGAGAACGCGACCGGAAGTGATGCGGCGAGGGATTTGAACGGGGAGGGAGCGAGCGTTCCGAGAACCGGAACACCGATCACGACCCCAAGAAGGGCGAGTCCGAGTGTTGTCCGTCCGATAGAATAATATCCATACGCGAGAACCAACAGGCCGATCGCGAGGATTCCCCCGAAGATCACTGTCGCAACGAACCCGGCGATGATCGCGAGCGATCCCACTCCTGACACACCCTGACTCGAGTAGTGGAGAAAGGGAATCGCGATGGTCAAACCGAACAGCCCGAACACTCCGAGTACTCCCCCACCGCGCCGAATTCGTCCCGCTACCGGCCAATCCCTGTAGACGAGCGAAGCGAGACAGACGAGTAACGAGAGGAGTGCAACGATCGAAAGGAGGGGCATTACCACCCGCTGGATCCAGAGCGGGGTCAACAGGGCGGGATCGAATATGTACGAATCGGTTGCCGGGACTCCATACCAGCCCGACGGCACACTGATCAGGACGACGAGGATGGCGCCCACGGTACCGATCCATCCCGTTACCGTGGCACGGCTTCTATCCATACTCAGTCCCCTCGTCCGACAGCGAAGACGGTTCCACCACGGGTCGATACGATCAGTGCGCCATCGAGTACGGCTGGCGGTGTCACCCAGGATCTGGGGCGAGAACCGCCTTCGACCGCCCATGCAGTCTCTCCCCGGTCCGCGGTGAAGCCGACGACGCCTTTTACTGATTCGGGCCCTTCTCCGATCGAGAGGACGCCGATGGCCATGCCATTGGTCGCCCCCGTCATGGCTCCGCTCCCGATGTACGAACACCACCTGGGAGTCGGTGGTCCGTCAGTTCGATCGAGGGCGAACGAGGCTGCCCCCGCCTCCCCAGGTTGTTCGACCGCGTATATCGATTCGGGGGTGAGGACGGGGGACAGGAGGGCCCGGTAGTCTCCCCGACTGAAGGTCCAGAGCGTTTCACCAGTCTCGATCGAGAGGGCATGAAGCCCTTCGTCGTTGCCGACCACGCACAGATTTCCCTCGAGGACGGGATAGGTTTCGACCCGGATGGACCTCGACCACCGATCGTCGCCCGAATCTGCGTCGAACGCAACGACTCCCTCTCCGCCAGTGACGACCACGGAATTCGACCCGACGGCCGGAGGAACGGGATTCTCACCCCTGTCGATGGCACGTCGCCACCGTTCGGTTCCATCCCGATCCAGGGAGACGAGGGACTCGGAACCCAGGGCATACACGGTTTCATCGAGAAGCCGGGGGCTGGACGTGGCCGTGGTACCCTCGGCAGTCCACTCGATAGAACCGTCAGTCCCGTCGAGGGCGACGACCCCGGTTTCAGTGCCGACGTAGACCGTTTCGTCGGGTCCGACCAGCGGGGAAACAGTGTTCGCCTCGAACTCCCAGAGTGCGTCGTACGTCGTGACCGACATGGGGTCGCTCCTCCAGCGAACGTGCCCCGTTCTCGTCGACAGTGCGTGAACGCGCCGCGCGTCTGCGACTGTTGCGATACCCGACCGGACCGACGGGGGACTGGTGGACAGCGATCCGCTGTCCGTCGGCGGAAGATCCAATTCGGTCCGCCAGCGAAGTGTGAGGTCCGACGTCGGAAGTCTCCTGTCGACGTAACCCGTGTTTCCGTTCGTTCCCCGGGGCCCGATCCAGGTGCCCGCGGGTTCTTCGTCGAAGGGGCCTGTGGGCGTCTCCGCAAACGAGACCGATCGAGCGGGTGCTGGTCGGTCGGAGTCTGGACAGGAGGAGGAGCATCCCGCGATTCCGAGCATCCCGGCGGTGGTGATTGCTCCGAGGGAGGACTTGAGGAACCGGCGACGGTCGACGTCCATTATTTGTAATATACGGACAGAAGAGCCTAATTCTTTTGATAGGTCAGACGGGTATTGTTCCTATCGGTCACGGGATGGTCGCCACATTTCGGGGAGGAGGGAACCGATCGTCCGAGGTAGATAGAATGGAACTGCTGATTCTCCGAGAAAACAGATGGTAACTCGGTATTGGATATCCATCGCTTGGGAACCGGTAGGATCGCTCCTGTGCCGTTACAAAGGTTTTCCCTCTGTCAGATAGTCTGACCCGGTGTGGCAGGGCCACAACCGGACATTCACCCACGAACAGGGCTGTGGAACGATTCTCTTCCAGATAGTGTTCTTCCTATTCTCGCATTGCGTATCCCGCCGGATCGCTCGACCCGGCCAGGACGATCAACGTCGTAATGTCTTCGGTGATGTCGAAGAAGTCGTGTTCGAGGCCTTCCTCGACGAAGACGACGTCCCCCGTCGAGACATCGTACGTGTCATCACCCACCCGGGCTTTGCCCGAACCCGAGACGATATAATAGATCTCGTCTCCGGTGTGGGGGTTCTTTGGCTCTGAATTTCCTTCGGTGTACCGTCCGATTTCGACCGTCATCGATTCCTCGTCGAGGACGTCGAGGTGTACCCGGTCCTCTCGCTCCAACCGGTCCAGTAACTCCGTCGTCGAGACGTGTGTCATGATAGTGTCTGTATGTAAATGCCCACCTGACATATAATATACCTGGTGATTATCGGTCGGTCACCCGGACGCCAGCCCCGGATAGGACGGCTCGTTACGGTTTGCTCGATATATTAGTTACCCCGACTGGAATGGATTCCCTTCTCAATATCTCTGGTTACGTGGACGACGCCCGTCGAAACCAATGGATCACCCACTCTAGTAGTACTGCTTGGGTCATGTACTCATTCAGGTTGTCCCGTGACCTTCCTCAGACCGGCAGACTCAGACCCCCGAATGCGACGGACCAAACGAGGGAACGGTCCCACTCTGCTCATACAGTTTTCCATTGGTGCTGGTTTCTCTGGACAGTGTTCTATTGTTGTGTACCACAAACGAAGGTCCATAAATTAGTAGATATTTTTGAAATCATGGTATGATACGTATGCAAATATCAATCAATAGTACGGACCCATGTACACTACTGGTTAGTAGGTAGCGATATACATTACTCAATGGTACGTAGCGATGTACACTACTCAATAGGTCATAACAATGTACCCTACTCAATAGTACGTAGCGATGTACACTACTCAATAGTACGTAACAAGGTACTAATCTGTCCAGTGGAAGACAGAGACGTCGATACGACACGTTGTGGACGACGGCACACATTCGAGAACGCACGAAGTCGAGAATATCCATCGCCCACGAACGTTATTGTGAGTGGACCAACAACAGCACTGTATGCCGACCGACCTCATCGGACCCGACGACGCGGCGTCCTTCGACGGGCACTGTGGAGTCGTTCGCGAGTACCTCGGCAGTCAATCTCGATTCGAACCACCTGAGGACGTCACTATCGACGTCGTCGACTTTTACGAAGAGGGAGCGCGGGAACACTACCACACGGACGCGACCGAATACTATCTCGTCATCGAGGGGCAGGGGACTATCGACCTCGAACCAGTCGAGGGAACGCGTCGAACGGTATCTGTGGAGGCGAACGACTTGCTCGTCGTCCCACCAAAGACGTGGCACGCTGGAACCCCCTGGAACGATACGCTTACCGTCGTCGTTTTCTCACCCGCCGAGATCTCGGACGAAAATACCGTTATTCGTGAAGAGTAGTTCGGGGCACGCGAAAACGACGCATCGGCCCTCGATAGTACACGCTCGGACAACCGGTTCGAGATAGAGAGATCCAGTGTGTGAGGTCTTCTGGACTCCGTAATCGAGCACGTCGTGTGCTTCCTGGCGCCTACGGTCAAGTCACGTGGATTTCAGGGCGAAACCGGTTCCCGAACATGTGAATTCCGGAACATGCCCGTTTCCTCACGTCGAGGGCGACGAACTATGCCCGGTTCGTGCCGGTTCCCGATTGTCAGGATATTCGATCGTCGGGATATTCGATCGTGCGATCCGGATCGTCGAGTTACGATGACATATTAAGTTATTCACTTCCATAGTGAATACTATGGGAGAATCGCAGTCCGGGTCCGTCGATGGAATAGCGCTCGCGAAATCACTCGCCATTATGTGGGCCGCCGCAGTGGTCCTCCTCGGCCTGCTGGCGAGATACGACTGGGGGACGGAGTGGCGCGATCTCATCTCCGACGTCTATCTCGGGTACGACTCCTCGAGGCAGGGGCTCGTCGTCGGGTCGCTGTGGGCATTCGCGGACGGGTTCCTCGGGGGCTACTTCCTCGCCTGGTTGTACAACAAATTCGCCTGACCGGTATCGATCAGGTCCCGTTCGGGAATTGGGGGTTGGAGAAGAGAAGGCATACCCCGGAGTGACAGGGAGAACGTGGTATACGGGGGTCCACTAATCGAGAAAACCGGACGCCCGTTCACATTCGGCTCTGAAAGCGAAATGTAGCAGTGTCGTGGAGCACTTCCGGTATTTGTTGTCCACTATTTCGCGAATAAAACTGGGGAATCCACGCTGTGAAGGTGTCGTTAATTATATATTGATGCAGGATTTCTAAATCGGTAGATGCAGCAACGCACTGCTCCTGGGCGTTCGCCCCTTCGTAGCAGTGCGTCCATCGTCGCTATTATCGCGATTATCGGTATTATTGGGGCTCCCCAGTAGCCCCACTATACCATATTCCACTTCGGCACGGTTCGCACCACGTCTCAACCGACAGAATCGCCGGTCTACCGGCGACACCCAATACCAACCACACGATGTCAGACCGTTCGGCAGTTACCGAGGAAGCCCACGAGGAATCGTCTTCACGACCAGTTACGACCGGCGCAGACGCCGTTATTGCCGCCCTGGAGACGGCGGGCGTCGAACAGGTATTCGGTATTCAGGGTGGCGCCATCATGCCGGTGTACGACTCGCTTTACTATTCGGATATCGAACACGTCACGATGGCGCACGAACAGGGCGCCGCCCACGCAGCGGACGCGTACGGCGTCGTCTCCGGGAACCCGGGCGTCTGTATGGCCACGTCCGGTCCCGGAGCGACGAATCTCGTCACAGGACTCGCGGACGCGGACATGGATTCCGATCCGGTTCTCGCCCTGACGGGACAGGTGTCCACCGAAGTCGTGGGCAAGGACGCGTTCCAGGAAACGGACACCACGGGTGTGACGATGCCCATTACGAAGACGAACTACTTCTCGAACGACCCGCAAACCGTGGGTGACACCGTAGCCGAGGCCTTCGCGGTCGCACGAGACGGCAGGCCTGGTCCGACACTCGTAGACCTCCCGAAAGACGTAACACAGGGACAACCGGCAGGCACTCCCGGACCGCCGGAACACCCCGAGAATTTCGAGCCCCCCTCCGAGGCCGACGGTGAGACGGTCACTCGGGCTGCAGAGGCCCTCGCTCGCGCCGAGCGCCCAGTTCTCCTCTCCGGTGGCGGTGTAATCAAGGGGAACGCGTGGGAAGAACTCCGTCGATTCGCCCTCGAATACGACATCCCTGTCGTGACGACCATGCCCGGGATCGGGTCATTCCCCGAGGACCACGACCTCGCGATGGAAGTCGCCGGGATGCACGGTACGGGCTATGCTAACATGGCCCTCCAGCACAGCGACGTGATGCTCGCCGTCGGAACCCGGTTCGACGACCGTCTCACGGGCGGTGTCGAGACCTTTGCACCGGACGCGACAGTCATCCACGTCGATATCGATCCCGCCGAAATCTCGAAGAACGTCACCGCGGATTACGCCCTGGTTGGCGACGCAGCGACAGTCCTCGACCAACTTCACGACGCAATGGTCCGCGCACCGGATGCGGCGGCGTGGCGAGACCAGTGCCGGGAGTGGAAATCGTCGTATGCGATGGACTACACGATCGACGAAGAGGAGCCCCTCCGACCACAGTTCGTCGTAGAAGCCCTCGACGCGTTGACGCCCGACGATACAGTCGTGACCACGGGTGTTGGACAACATCAGATGTGGGCGATGCAATACTGGACGTTCCGACATCCCCGCACCTGGGTCTCCTCGAACGGGCTTGGGACCATGGGGTACGGACTTCCCGCGGCGATTGGGGCCCGTTATGCGGCCGCGGACGACCAGTCGGTCGTCAGTTTTGAGGGGGACGCTTCGTTCCTGATGACGTTGCAGGAACTCTCCGTCGCCGTCCGGGAGAACCTCGACATCACTGTCGTGGTTCTCAATAACGCATCGATCGGTCTCGTCCGCCAGTGGCAGGACGCCTTTTACGGCGGGCGCCGGATGGCATCGGAATATCCCTGGATGCCACACTTCGACGTCCTCGCCGAGGGGTTCGGTGCGCGAGGCTTCAGGGTGGATGAATACGACGACGTCGAGCAGACCCTCAGAACCGCTCTCGACCACGACGGCCCCGCTGTCGTCGATGCCCACGTGGACACCGAGGAAAACGTCTATCCGATGATCCCGAGTGGTGGTGACAATACGAAATTCGCGATGAATAACGACCAACTGGGTGAACTATGAGCGGAGAACTCGATGGCCCGGGTCCACACGAACGAGCCCAACCCGAAGGGAGACGGACACCTGGTGGGACCCGGGTCGACGCCGAAAACGAAGAGACCGGAGGGGACCGGGCCGTTCTGTCGGCCCTCGTCGAGAACGAACCAGGGGTCCTCTCCGAGGTCACGGGGCTCTTCTCGAGACGTCAGATAAATATCGAACGACTCGTCGGGGAACCAATCGGCGACGGCGAACACTCACGGATCACCTTCGTGCTCGACCCACCACATCCGGGGACCTCCCAGGTTCGACGGCAACTCGAGAAACTCATTCCGGTCGTTCGAGTCGACGAGTACGATATCGAGACCGCCGAACGGATTACTGCCCTGTCCGGGACGGATACCGGGGAGTGAAAACCGACGGTTTGTGATACTGCGGGGAACGTTCCCGTGGAATCCTCGAAAAGTCACATCGAATCGATCGTTCCGAGCGCTGACGGTGGGCCCGGTGTCTGTTCTTGGCATATTATATACTAGTCGAATGGAGGAAAAATCGGTCCGTGGAAGTATACTGATCGGATGTCTGAGTGGTGTCGCTTTCGACATCCAAATAGCCGGAGCAGCAGACGAAACGCTACTGGGGTAAATCGGTCCCGGCAGACAGGTGCTCGCTGATCCTATCGAGGACGTCGACCGTCGCCTCGGTGTGAAGGAACTGGTTTCGGTTCCCACACTGGGAGTCCATGATGCAGGACGGGCATCCATTAGTCCCCGAACATTCACAATTCGTCACGCGTTCTTTCGTCCGGGAGACGATTTCCGCGATCGAATCGAATATTGCCTCGCTGAAACCGAGGCCGCCCTCGACGGCGTCGTGGACGAAGATGGTCGGGACACCGGTTTCCTCGTGGGCCGGTGTGCTCAATCCGCCGAGGTCCGAGGTGTCGAGGCGGAGGAGTAGTGGCGTGAGTTTGATCATCCCGTGTTCGGCGCCGTGGAGCCCGCCACCGAATATCTCCATCGTGTCGGCGGTGGTTCCCGTGGCTGACCCGGGCCCAGCCACCGAGTCGAGGATTTCCTCCCGGAGTCCCGGCGGTAGTTCGATCCATACCACGTCCGTGCGAAGTTCGATCGGGTCGAGGTTCGTTGGCGTGAGTGAAGTCGTGGTCCGTCCCGTCCGGATTTCTTTTCGTCGATAGTGCGTGTAGTGGACCTCGACAGTCGCAGTCCCCCAGGCCAGGCGGTAGCCCCCACCCAGGTCCAGTTCCTCCTCCGGTGACAACTCGCGGATCGTTTTCTCCGAGAGGGTCTCCGTGTATTCGGTCTCCGGCACTCGCTCGACGACGATGTAGGGGTTGGGAACGGATTCCTCGAACTCGACGACTTCGTACTGCGCCCCGTCGTGAAGAAACAGGGCCCCCTCGTGATGGTCCCGGTACGCCCGCTGCCTGTCGATCGGTTCCATGTCGATTTCGCCGTCCCGACGTCGAACCGTGAACTGGGTCGTGGAGGCCGAGTATATCGAAATGTCGGCCTGCGGTCGGGGACTCCCGGTGTACCTGACGGCCCGATCGAGATCACCAGCGAGCATTCCCGCATCTCGCCACATCGTCACTGCACGCTCCAGTCGTTCGCCGTCGAACCACTGCCGATCAGCTTCCGTGAGGGGATGTTCCTCGGCAGCACACAGCACGTGGCGCGCGAAGACAGGATTGTTACCCAGACCCACGACGGCGTCTTCCATCGGGTTGTCGAGAACGTATTCCGGACGGTCGAGAATGTACTGATCGATGGCATCGGACCCGGCGACGAAGACGGACATAGCCTCTCCGGATCCCCGGCCGGAACGACCGACCTGCTGCCAGAACGATTGTCTGGTCCCGGGGTACCCGGTGAGGATCGTGGCGTCGACCGACCCGATATCGATCCCGAGTTCCAGCGCGTTCGTGGAGGTAACTCCATCGAGTCGGCCTGTCTTCAATCGATATTCAGTGTCTCGACGGATGTCCTTCCCGAGTCCGGCGTGGTACGGTGCGACCCGAATTCCCCGCTTTCCGGCGTTCTCATTCGACTTCCTGGTCGCGTACTTCGCTCCCAGCTCGGCACTTCTCCGACTTCTCGTAAATGCCAGCGTTTGGGCGTCGTTGTCCGCAAGGCGGGCGAGGATCGATCCTGTTTCCGCGACTGGACTCGATTGTGTGCCCCGGCCGGTATCGCCACCGGTCCCACCCCAGGGGCTGTCGTCGTTGGAGGGAGGATTCCAGAAGGCGATCGTTCTGGCGCTTCGCGGCGACCCGTCGTCGTCCACCACCGAGAAGGAGGTCCCCGTCAAGCGGGTGGCGTGGTTCCGGGGATTTCCGATAGTCGCCGAGGTCAGGACGAACTGTGGATGACTCCCGTACAGGTCGAGCACCCGTCGGAGTCGACGAATGGTCCAGGCGACGTGCATCCCGTGAACGCCTGTATACGCGTGCGATTCGTCAATGCAGACCACCTGGAGATTCCCGAAAAACGAGTTCCAGCGACTGTGGTGGGCAAGGTAGACGTTGAGCCCCGCGAAATTGGTGATGATAGCATCTGCGGAATCCCGGATGTCTCTCCGGCGTTCCTGGGGCGTGTCCCCGTCGTAGACACGAACCGAGAGGTCGAGTCCCAGATCGTCGAAGAACGTCGTTAGTTCCTGTTGCTGGTCCCGGGACAGTGCCTTCGTGGGATAGACGAGCAGGGCAGTCGAAGATTCGTCCTCCAGGAAATTTCTTGCAATTTGAAGGGCGTAGACGTAGGTCTTCCCGGATCCGGTCGACGTCGTGACACAGACGTTTTTCCCCTCCCCGAGTCGATTGAGTGCCGTCGCCTGGTGCGTGTACAATCTCCCGATTGATTCAGAAACCGCTTCCGCCAGGTCGGTCGATAGAACGGACGCCGGATCGACGTAATCGCCCGTGGTTTCAGGAATTGATTCGACGTGAATGGGATTCCCGCCCCTCGCTGGGAGGAAGTCGATCAATCGGTCGCTCTCTGTCTTCGTGTTTCTCGTATCGGTACCGTCAGCCCCCATCTTTCATTTCACCAATTTGATAATTCTTTCTGGGTCGTGGTCTTCTCGACGCGACTGCTCGGCGACGCTTCCGAAACGATTCGTCCACTTTCCGCGAGCGCCTCGTAGACCGTTTCCAGGGCCTCGAGGTCGTCCTGACAATACGATTCGAATCGCTCCCAATCCGGTTTGGTGTCTGTGGTTCTCCGATCCATCCACCGTCGATACGCACGAGCGACTGCCTCACCCGTGAGTTCCGCTCCCGTGGGCTCGTGTCCCAGGGAAGCGGCTACCTCTCCAAGTTTGTTCGTTCGCCCCGGGAGGATCGCGTTCCCTTCCGTTATCGCCCAGTGATACGGATCGAAGCGATCGATCCCCTTCCAGGTCGATTCGAAGTCGGGGACGTGCTCGTGGATGTGGTCTCGAAGGATCTGGAAGTCGAATCGGTTTCCATTGTAGGCAACGATCGGTCTGCCGTCCCCATTCGCCGCGTACCACCGTGCGAAGTCCCGGATCGCCCCACCAGGGTGCTCGGGATCCTTCTGGAGAAACGAGATGAATTCCTCGTTTCTCGGTTCTGCGGGGCGGAGGCCGATGAGCCAGACGATGGTCGGACTGAGTCCGTCCGTTTCGATGTCGAGGAACAGGGGGTCCCGGGACGGAAGCGGTTCATCCGACGTCCGCACGACCGTATCGGACGTCAGCGCCCGGACGCTCTGCTTTACCCGTTCGACCGTCCGGGTACTGAAACCCGAGACCGCGGCCAGTTCCCCGGTCCCGGCTTCGGCGATGGAATCCCTGGTTCGAAAGCCCGCCTCCCGGAGGCGTCGGGCCCGGGTTTCACCGACAGAATCGATTGCCCGGAGGCCGAGCGTTTCACGGCTAATTTCCGACGTGAGGACCGCTCCGTCCCCCCGACACGAGAGCGTGAGGGGCCGCGCCGCGTTGTCTTCCACGGTCGTTCCAATGCCGACCATCGAGAGCGACTCCCAGTCGTTTCGATACCCTGCCGGTAACCGGGTAGAGATGTGAACGTACTCATGAGACCTCCGTTCGGGCTGGAACGCGGCGACGTACTCGGATACGCCCAGGACCGACGTCGATAGGGCCGTCGTGTCCACCTCCAGGGCCAGACGATCGCTGATGACAAAACTCGTCCCGTCGGGAGTCGGTCCGCCACTTGTGGCGTCATCGATTGAGCGGAGGGCATCGAACGACGGTGCGAGGAGGATTTCGACGCCGTCGAACGACCACGTGCGTATCGACCCGTCATTGGAACGAAAATCGAATAGCGGCGTACCCGAATCGAGAGTGCGTCGGACGGTCGAAATCACTCCTGGTCGAGGTCCCTCCCCGGTGAGGAGGACGCCATCTGGGTCGACGAACTCGAGCCAATCTCGAATCGCATACTCGGATACTGATTCGATTATAGGTGGTGGCGCGCTGGCGATCCGTGCAGTCTCAACCTCGTGATCCATTGAAAGGAACTGCTGGAGTGTTCCTACATGGGCCCGGGTATTCAGTGTACGGCTAGTGAGGTGAAAGTGAAACAGTACGTGGGCGAGGATTCAAGAACGGTGGCTTCCGTCCGGTTGTA
>JBDGTL010000010.1:16018-34301 GCA_042216905.1 Halodesulfurarchaeum sp. | reverse complement strand
ACTAAGCGCCGACAGGCGCGCTGGAGCGAGGAGTGCTTTTGGTCGAGCTTTTACCGAGCGCTGGCGAAGCCAGCGCGCAGCGTAAAAGGTCGGTGTGTACGCCCGGAACACTAACTGCCGGCGTCATCCCGGGGCGGTGTGCCGCGTCAGCCGGATAACCCTCGTGCCGGGCGGAACGGATCGCCAGTCGTCCTGGCAATCCCTGGTGTCGCGTGCCTGGGTTCTCCACCGTTCATCGCGCCCATTGTGGGCGAGCTCGGGCGGGGACGATGGCACGCACTATCTAGTACGCAAAGAGCGGGGAAAAGCCTGCGGGAAAAAAGTCCCCCTAACCAGATCGAGCAGAGAAAATAATCCACCGAAGACGACGTCCTGCCCCGAAAGCCCTCGGTATACTGCGTGGGTTCCTTTGAATACGGCCATCGTTGGACGGGAGCCGTCGACTCACTGGGAATTCCGTCCACCGAACCCATCTGTCGAGATGGTATTCCGGTTTGGCGATTCAAATGTACTCGAGAGTGAGTCAATCGATCGAGTGGAACTGACGGGAACGTCCGGACGGACGTCTCCCCATCGTTCCCGCGCCCTGCGCAATGTTCGGGCCCCGGTCACTTCGAATCCGGCCCGGGAGCAGTCTCTCCGGGTCGAAATCGAACATCTGTCCCGGGCCACGTTCGGGTTCGATCACTGAACCCCTCGGCCGGCGACCCACCCGCGAACGCACCAGGGTGAGGGATGAGCTACTGGGTCGTTCCTTGCTGCAGGGCACTCGCCGCTGCGTCGTATCCCGATTCGGGATCGACGGCTGCGCCCTCGTCCTCGAGGACCGCCCCGAAGGCGAGCAGGAAGTCTGTCACGTTGCCCGAACGACAGGAGTGGCCCATGCACCCGACGCGGAAGATGTCCCCACTCAGGGGCCCGAGGCCACCGACGATCTCGATACCGTACTCAGCCCGCAACCGTTCGATGATCCTGTCGTCGTCCACGCCGTCGGGGACGGTAACGGCGTTCAACGAGGGGAGCCAGTGCTCGTCCGCAACGTTGAGGGGCAAACCCATGGCCTCGACGCCCGCCTTCAGGGCCCCCGCGACCCGGCGGTGTCTGGCCCATCGCTCTTCGATGCCCTCCTCTTCGATAAGCCGAAGGGCTTCCCGGAGCGCGTACATCGTCGATATGGGACCGGTGTGGTGGTAGTTCCGTTCCTCGCCCCAGTACTCCCAGACGCCGTCGAGTTCCAGGTACCAGGACCGCACTGGGGTATTCCGGTTGCGAATCGCCTCGACCGCACGTTCGTTGAACGTGATCGGCCCGGCGCCAGGCGGTGCGGAGATGCACTTCTGCGAACTCGAATACACCACGTCCACGTCCCACTCGTCCGTCCGGAACTCCACGCCCCCGAGCGAGGGAACGGTATCGGCGATAACCAGGGCCCCGTATTCGTGGGCGATATCGGTGAGGGTCGGGACTGACGGCTGGAGCACGCCCGTGCTGGTCTCCCCGTGAACGAAGCCGAAGACGTCGGGGTCGTGGCGTTCGAAGGCCGATTCGACGTCGGCCGGGTCGAGCGGCTCTCCCCACGGGGCGTCCACGCGGACGACCTCGCCGCCGTGGATCGCGGCCATCTCCGCCATTCGTCCGCCGAAGTAGCCGTTATCGGGAACGAGAACCGTATCGGTCGGTTCGACGACGTTCGCGAAGGCCATCTCCATCGCTGCGGAGCCGGTTCCGCTCGCCGCCAGGGTGTACTCGTTCTGGGTCTGGAAGAGATACCGAAGACCCGCCTGAATGTCGTCCATGACCTCGACGAACGAATCGTCGAGGTAGCCGACGACCGGGGACGCCATCGCCCGGAGGACCCGGGGATGGACGTTGCTCGGGCCGGGACCCATCAGGGTTCGATCCGGCGGAAGAAGTTCGTCGATATCCGGTGCGGAAATCATCGTGCCTCAACAAGTGGGAGTCGGGTATTTGGATGTTCTGAGTTGGATCGACGACCGTCGGGAGTAAACTGCCGAGTTCCGTCACGGTGAATAGGCCGTCGCGTCCGCACCCGATTGGATGGCCGGGATATTTACACCACCCCGATATCGTACCGGTATATGGACAGACGGACGTTTCTGGGAAGTGTTACACTCCTCTCCCTGGCGAGTGGGTGTCTTCGATCGGTAAAATCCACGTCGCCGACGGGAAATACGACCACTCGGGAGGCCCGACCCTCGACACCGACGACGGACGCCTCGACCAAATCCACCTCGACGTCCGGAGACCGGTCAGAGAGCGCAATCCGGTGGCCACAGTACGGACGTGACGCCGGGAACACCGCGTTCGCTCCGGTACAGACCGGTCTTGAAACCGTCGAGGAATCGGAGCGGGTCACGACCGGCGTCGTGAACGGCGGGTTTGCGGTGTCCGGAAACCGGCTATTCGCCGAGGAGTCAGTATATCGCCTCCCCTTCGAGGGGCACCAATCGGGCTTCGAATTCGCCGACCAGGGGGGCCAGATGCTCGTACACGGGAATCGAGTGTTCGCGGTCGCGACCGGATCCGGGGGGAAGCGTGGCACGGTCTCGGCGTTCGATCGAGACGAGTTATCCAGAGTGTGGCGAACGTCCCTCGAACCGATCAGCGGGTCGATATCGTTTCCACACGGAGCACCGGCGGTAGCCGAATCGACCCTCTTTCAGGTGACGGCGGATGGGTACCTCAGAGCCCTGGATACCGGGGACGGGTCGGAGCGATGGCGGTACGATCTCGGTGAACAGCTCCGGGAGAGTCCAGCAATCGCCGACGGATCGATCTTCGTGGTCACAGAGAACCGGACGATCGCACTGGCCGCAGATGGAACGGAGCGGTGGAGCAGGAAACTGGATTTCGCTCCCTCACCGGTAGTGAAAGGGACGTCCCTCTACCTGCACGGCCTGCCGAAACGAGACAGGGAGAGGGGACTGTACGCGTTGCGGACCGGAGACGGGACTGTCCAGTGGTCGAAATCGACCGGATCGGAAACGACGGTTGGCATGCGAACGGTCGCGGCGTCCGAGGACCGTGTGTACGTCAATACGGACCGATCAGTCTCCGCCTTCGATCGGTCCGACGGGACGGTCGTCTGGTCGAAGAAATTCACCGATTCCGGTCCGCTATCCCTGTCTGAGAACACCGTTTTCGCCGTCGGGAAGCGCTCCAGTAGCGGGACCGTGGCCGGCTACCGACGATCCACCGGTGAACACCTCTGGACTGTCGAACTGGACACCCCCGTGATGACCGAACCCGTTCCCGGTGACGACTGTCTCTACGTCGGCGCGGGAGACGGCCTGTACCGACTGGCATCGTCTTCGAACTGACGATCCGTGTAGCCGGTTCCAGAACTGGAGATGATGGATCATCAAACACGATCAAAGCCCAGGTCGGGGCCGACTCATTCGAGGTATTGTATTCGACGGAATAGCGGCCGTCTCTCTGCCATTATATAATACTAAGGATTAAAGAGGAGGAGCTTCGATACGTGGAGCGAGAGGAAATGTCATCATATAGAGTGTTCGAGAGAGACGATACATGAAGGGAGAACGCTTCCCTTCCTCGAAACGAGATGGCTTCAGTCCCCGTCGTCGAGAACTGCCTGCCTTATCCTCCCGATTACCGTCGACGCCTCGCCAGTGCTCGGCACGGACGATTCGAGGGCATCTCGGAACCTCCCGGTGGTGCCGGCCAGAAAGAGGCCATCGTCTGCCCCACCGGCGACGAGCAGGCCAGCGTCGACCGCCCAGTCTGCGAGTGACTCCGCACTGTCCTCCGGGAGGGGTGCGATCTGGAACGCACGAGTCGTCGATTCGGACGAGTCGACGTTCGATCGCTCGGTTTTAAGGGAGAGCGTTCGGGCGATCTCGCCCTCGGTGACGCCCGTCAACTCGGTCACGGTCGTGCTCGTCAATTCGGTCTCATTTCCCCGCGTCGACTTCGTTTCGGTCCCGACCGTCTCGTTCGCCCCGTCGTTCCCCAGGAAGTGTGCCACCTGGATGACGTCCCGGGTCTCGGCCACGTCGTGGGTCCTGATGATATGTGCGCCTCGTTCGACCTCCATCGTCGCTGCGGCGAGACTGACGGGAAGTTGTTCTTTTGTCTTCGGACGATCGGCGATGTCGCCGAGGAAGTCCTCCCGGTTCGTCGCGGTCAAAATCGGCCGCCCGAACGCCCGGAATTCCCGAAGGCGGCGGAACAACTCCCAGTTGTCCTCATAGGTCCGCTCGTCGTACCACCCGCCGAAGGCTGGATCGATGATGGTCTGGTCCGTGAACCCACCACGGGACAGTGCCTCGAAAATCGCGTCCACGTCCGTGAGGTGGCCGGGGCGTTTGACGTCTGGCGGACTCGCCATCTTCACCACCGGGACGTCGTGAGCCTCGACGACCTCCGGCATGTCGGAATCGGCGAAGCCACAGACGTCGTTGACCATGTCGAATCCCGAGGCGAGGGCCTCGTCGGCGACCGATGCGTACCGCGTCTCGATCGAGAACGGTACGTCTACATCCGTGGCCTCCATCACGGCCACGGCTTCGTCGAGGCGCTCTGACTCGGTGGATTCGGGGAGCCACGGATTCTTCGGGTTCGCAGACTGGAGGCCCACGTCCACGATATCGGCCCCGTCCTCGACCATCTCCTCGACGTACGTCGCGGCCGTTTCCGGGTCGGGGTAGACGCTCGGTCCGTAATTCGATTCCCCGCTCATGTTCAGAACGCCCATCACGCGAGGTGGATGGCCGTCCCCGACGGGAATCCCGTCAATTGCTACCGTTCGCACAGGCGAACCCCGCCCGGCCTGGCAAAAAGCGTATTGATACAGGACATCGTAACGGCGAAGCGGAGCTCGGGTAGAGGATTGTCCGTCTGCCGGACGAGGTCGGGCGGTACAGTAGACTGTCGTCTGACCCTGCATTCGGAGGAACGAACGATGACAACCCGAAATTCGATACGGGATCAAGGGTGCTCGACAATGCGGTCTTGCGTTCCATCTTACCGTCCCCCACCACCAGATTGCCCGTTCGCCCACCTCCGGATTACCCGTTCGACGCTTCGTTCGAGAGGAACTCTTTGATGATCTTGCCTTCAGCGCGGTGGAGTGTTTCACTCGCCGTGGACTTGGCCAGTCCCTCGCGGTCGGCGAGTTCGGTCAGCGTACATTCCCGGGGGGTGTCGTAGTAGCCTGACTCGACGGCGGTCTGGATCAGCGAGGACTGTCTGTCGGTAAGGAGTTGTTCGGTCTGGAGGTGGTACCGGATTTCCTCCACGGTGAAATCGATGTTGAACGCCTCGAGTTGCTCTCCCAGACTCGACAGTCGGTCCTGCGAGGTGGTGATCTCCCAGTTCGCGGTTCCATCCGCCATGGTGAAGGGAAGTTCGAGCGGGATGCCCGAGCCGACGATCGGGAAGAGTAACCGGGGCTCAGTCGTCTCGAACTGGACCAGAGCCGTGTCGTCGTGTCGGCGAAGGAGGTTCAGCGATCCGACTTCCTCGGCATCGTCGAAGGCCCGAACCACCGATGGGAGGTCGGGTGCCGAGACTTCCACGAGTCCCACGCCGGTATCGTCGCCCGGAAGTGCAGCGAGAACCCGGAAGGTCGCTTCCGGGAAGTCACGCGTGATGGTGCCGATCCAGAGGTCCTCGGGCACCTGGATCGTGAGGATGGCCTTTGGCATTGTCGGAGGTTCGTTCCAGATCCTAGTGGCCCCTGGTCCGAATATGTTCGCATTCGCCCGGAGGCCGCCTCGTCTCAGATCGGACAGACCGGATCGACGGTTCTCTGCGAGGTTGCAGTCGGAACGGGAAACGGTGCCGAGCGAATAACGGTGTATCCCTGGTTATCAGGGCAAACAAAACGTTGTAATGGCGGCATAATACACCATTATCCGTGTTTACTTCACTTAGTAATATAATTAATAGAATGGTATTTTCAAATACAATATTGATATTATATAATATATTGGTCTAGGACTATATTAATATTATATAATATATTGGTCTAGGACTACAATATAAATACCATACTATATAAATTATCCACTCAAACGTGTAGTCATACGACTATATAATATATTAATAGAGTCCTTTCATACCTACTTATATAGTTGAAAATAAATATAGAAATATAGATCAGTGTGATAGGGATAATAATAAATAATAACAATAAAAGTAATAATTAATAGAAATAATAATGATGATGATAATGATGATGACGATGATAGCAGGAAATAATAACAATAATAGTAATAATACCAATAAATATAATAATAACAATAATTACAATAATAAAAATTAGTTACTAGTTAATGTAATAAATTGGCGACGTGACAAAATATACATACTGGAAAGAAACATCGGAAACCGGATTGGTGTCCCATTTCGGTACCGTGAGACGGTCACGAGGGCCGAACGTATTCGGCCGAAGGTATCTCATCCCCCGGAGCCTTCTGTCTGTATGGCCACGGCCACGGCGAGTCGTGAATTACGACAGCCACCGGACGCGGTGCGGGAATACATTCGATCGGACGTGATGGGGTTTCTCGAGGCCTCTGGATTCGACGAGGTGACCCGGGAGGGAGAGGACTACAGAGTCGCGAAGGACATCGGACTTGCGAGGCTCGAACTCGTCCTCTCGGTCGAGGAGACGGAGGGGGTATTGGCGCTCGACCAGGTCGATGGGATCTTCGATGAGATGTGGACCGAGTACCACGTCGAGGAAGCCGAGGCGGGCTCTTTGATCACCGCAATGACCGAGTTCACGCTCGGCGGCGTCCTTGCGCCGGTCCTCGACCCGACGATGATTCGCTCCCAGCGGATCCACGAATTCGAATTACAATTCGAGTACCTCGAAACGATCGAGTCGACGGTCTGAACCACAATCCGGTGCCGCTTGCGGGACCAGGTCTGGGGCAGGGGGGACGAGTATTGTCCAACAGCGTTGCTGTTACCGTTTCCGTCGATCCAGTAAGGAGTGGTCCCGTTCCGGCGCCGAGGACGCTGCGGGAGTCCAGGGGTTCCCGGGTGTCCGAACCTCACTCCTCAGCGATATTCCCCGTGTCCGGAGGTGCGATCCGGTCGGCGCACTCGTACCCGGCGACGATGCCACCGTTGAGACTTCGCTCCGGGTACTGGGCCCGCGAAGCCATCCCCGCGTAGTAAACGCCTTCTGCGACCTCCTCGCCCAGGTCGTAGGGGACGACCATGTCCAGGTAGCCGCGCTCGTAGATGGGCGCCGTCGTCGGATTCCGGGACGTCCGAATCCAGTTCACGGTCTCGCGATCGAAGTCCGGGAAGAGGGACTCGATTCCGGAGAGCCAGCGCTCCTCGACGTCCGCATCGTCCAGTTGCCAGAGCGGGTCGCTCTCGGACTGGACGTACTTCGGCACGTAGAGCAGGTGTTCGCCGCCGTAGCGGTCGGGATCGATGAAGTTGGTGTGTTCGATGAGCGCCCCGAACGGCACGTCCTCACCGATATTGAGCCAGTAGGTGTCCGTCAGGGACTCGGAGAGCGAGACGACCGAACAGATTGTTCCCTGAAATTCGATCTCGCACTCGTACCCGGTGAGGGACTCGAGGACGGTCGGCATCGTAGCGACTATTGCGGCGTCGACGTCGTACTCGGTCCGTTCCTCGCCGGACTCGGCGGTGAGACCCGTTAGTTCCCCGTTTTCGACGGACAGATCGACCACTCTCGTCCCGGTCTCGATCCGGTCCTCGCCGATGGAGTCGACGAGCGCGTCGAGCAACCGACCGAATCCGCCAGTTAAATACCCGAGGGGCTCCCCCCGGAGCAGGTCTCTTTCCCCACGAAACCGGACGCGCCCGAGGAGCCACGCCGCGCTCACGTCGTCCTTTCGCGACCCGAATTTCGCGTCCAGGAGCGGTTCGAAGAAGTTCTCGTACACCCCCCGGCTCGTGTGTTCGAGCACGAAGTCCTCGATCGGAACGTCCTCGAAGTCCTCGAGGCTGTCGTACGGTCCGGTCGTCGGAACCCCGCCACGGACGTCGATACCGAGCACGAGCATCCCCAGGCGGAACTTGTCGTAGAGACTCATGTGGGGGTATGCGGCAATCTCCCAGATCGTATCGAGCGGGTACACCACCCCGTCCATGTAGTAGGCGTTCTTCCCGATCGGCCAGGTGAGATCCTCGCCGAGTCCGAGGTCCTCGATGAGGGAGACGATCGTCTCCTCGGTTTTCGAGAGATGGTGGTAGTACCGCTCGAGGCGGTCGCCGGCAGTCTCGTACGTCGCGGCGAGTCCACCGACGTCCGTGCCTGCCTCGAACACCCGGACCTCGCGACCGGCGTCCTGGAGCCGGTAGGCGGCCGCGAGGCCGGCGATTCCGCCGCCCACGATCCCGATCATGTCTTCCGTTCCGGGATCGGCCCCGAATAGGATTGCGGTCTTCGTCGGGGAACCGCGCGGATTTCCTGTCCTCAACGGCTTCGCTACGCTTTTACCACGGCCATGGTTATCCCGATTCATGCTGACGGTGCGGGCGCCGGCGACGAGCGCGAACCTGGGAAGCGGCTTCGACGTCTTTGGCGTGGCCTTCGACCGACCGGCGGACGTTATCCGGGTCGAGCGGGCCCACGAGACCTCGATCGAGGTGACCGGGGTGGGAAGCGAGTTCGTCCCGACCGATCCCGAACGCAACACAGCCGGAGTCGTCTCGGACGAACTAAACGCCCCTGCGAAAATAGCGATCGACAAGGGGGTTCGCCCCGCCTCAGGGCTCGGTTCCTCTGCAGCGAGCGCCGCCGGGGCTGCCGTGGCGCTCAACGAGTTGTACGACCGAAACCTCACCCGCAAGGAACTCGTGCGGATCGCCGCCGAGGGCGAAGCGGCGGTCTCGGGCGCGGCCCACGCCGACAACGTCGCCCCGGCAATTCTCGGGGGGTTTACCGTCGTCCGGGACGACGGCGTCGAGCAGGTCGACGCGACGGTCCCGCTCGTGGCCTGTCTCCCGGAGATGGTCGTCTCCACCCGAGACGCCCGCGAGGTGATCCCGAGTGCTGTCGACCTCGACGATCTGGTCGAAACGGTGGGAAGCGCCGCGACGCTCACGATCGGAATGCATCGAAACGACCCGCACCTCGTCGGGCGGGGAATGGAGGAGTCGATTGTGACCCCTGCTCGTGCGGAACTCATCGACGGCTACGAGTCAGCAGTTGCCGCCGCGAAGGACGCGGGGGCAACAGGAGTGACCGTGAGCGGGGCGGGGCCTGCCCTGCTCGCCGTCACCGAGACGGGAGACCAACGGGCCGTCGCCGCCGCCATGATCGACGGCTTCGGTCGCGTGGGTGTCGAGGCCCGGACCTACGCAACGACGATCGGGAACGGGGCGACTGTGTACCGGTAGCGGGGCCCTGGATCGGGACAACACCCTCTCGGACACTGCTTTCCGCACGGCGAAGACGTCCGTCTATCGGATTGTTCGGAGGAACTCGACCGGCGGCCCGGTGGGGGACGTGTGCGACATTATATACTGGTCGAACGTAATCGATCCTGACCGGGCGTTGTGTACGGCCCTCCCTGCCCCCGGGGACGAGTGTGATACAGACGCCGGTGACAATCAAATCGCCGGACTGGTCCGTCGTCGTTTCCCCGGCAGTCTACGACGTATTGCTCGGCAATCAACGACAGGACACTCGGCAGTCGGTGACGAATCGATCGCAATCGACTGCATGTCGCTCGGCAGTCAACAGCGATTCGGTCGCCTCCGAACAACCGCGACCCGCCGCGCTCAATCGGCCGGCGGTTCGTGCTCGTCCACCTCGGCGACCGGTTCGGGGAGTGATTCGCGAAATCGATGGAGAATCCGCCGTGCGTCACGAACCTCGTCGCCGAGGGCGCGGACGAGGGCAAGTGCCCGGCGGGCCCGCGTTCGTCGCCAGGACGCCTCGCGGGCCTCGTAGGTCCGGATGGCCCGGAGGAAATCCACCTTCGAGAATTCCGGCCAGTACGGGGTACAGAAGAAGGCGGCGGCCTCGTTCCCGTTGGCGTGCCACGGAAGGAAGTTGCTCGTCCGTTCGTCGCCGCCGGTCCGGATTATCAAGTCCACGTCCTGAACCTCGCCGTCGTAGAGCCATCGGTCGATCGTCTCGGCGTCGACGTCGGCCGGATCCAGGTCGCCCGCCGCGACGGCCCTGGCGATGTCACGGGTGGCGTTGAGCAACTCGCGACGCCCGCCGTAGGCGATGGCGACGTTCAGCGTGAACTCCCCGTATTGCCGGGTCTGGGCCTCCGCGTACTCGATCGCTTCCTGGACCCGTCCCGGGAGCCGATCGGGTTCGCCGATTGCCTTGATCCGAACGCGATCCTCGTGAACGCGGTCGCTGTCGGCGAACTCGTAAAGTTTGCCCTCGAGGAGGTCGAAGAGGTGTTCTCGCTCTTCCGGCGGTCGCTTGAAGTTCTCCGTCGAGAACGCGTAAAGAGTGAGTTCCTCTATCCCGAGGTCGGCACACCACTCGAGCACCTTCTCGGTGGTCTCCGCACCGGCCTCGTGCCCGTCGGTCGGGTCGCCGCCCCGCTTTCTGGCGTACCGGCGGTTCCCGTCCTGGATGACCGCCACGTGCTCCGGAACGCCGTCGATCTCCCGGCGGAGCACGCGTTCGTATACGGATCGAACCGCCCGCCGTCCCCACGCTCGCATCGCTCGACCAATGTCACCTCACTACCATTAGCCTTCTGCTCCGGGTGGAATCGATGGTCGTATAGGCCCACCCCGGTAATACCCGGTCATGTCGGATAACGAAGACGTCGAGCTCTACGAGCAGGCCGTGGCCCTTCTCGAACCGGGGGAGAAGACCCTCGTCGGCGTCGTGGTCCACACCGACCTTCGCCAGCAAGCCGAACCGGCGATGAACCGGCTCATGCGTACCATCGGCGATCGGATTGGCGAGGCCACCGACGCGGGAGAGACGTACATCTACGCCGGCGAGGACGACGAACGCTTCGGGGTCGGCCAGTTCCACGGCAGACGCCTCGAAGACGACGAAGTCGTCTGGGAGTGCCAGCAACTCCTCCGCGAGGGCACCTTCGATCTGGTCTTCTACTGGGAGGAGAACGGCGGCCTGGACGACGTCGTCTCCGGTATCGATGACCTCGACGTGGAGGTCGTTCCAGTTCGCGAGGACGGTTTCGATCTCGACTGACTGTGTGTCCACCGTCGCGCCGGATCGAGTAGGGAATTTGACTTCTGCGTCGCACGCCCGCGTGTCCCAAGTTTCCGGGGAGCGATTCGGGGCGAGTCTCCGGGGAGCGATTCAAGGCCGTTTCACTGATTGTGAGTGGATGAGTGGGTTTTTTGGTTTCGTTTCGTCACCTAATTTTAGCGGGTAACTTTTTATAGCAGACGATCGAAACGGGCGGTATGTCGAACCCGGATCGGTTGCTCGTCGCGTGTGCGGGAGAGGAGTGGTGTCCCATACAGGCGACAGCAACGTTGCTCTGCAAAAAGTGGCACCCGGTCATCATCCACCGGCTCCTGACGGAGGGTCCACTCGGATTCAACGACCTCAAGGACGAGGTCGACGGCATCTCGAGCAAGGTCCTATCCGACAACCTCGACGACCTCGCGGAGTACGACCTGGTCGAGCGGGACATCGTCTCGGAGAAGCCATTCCGGGTCAAGTACTCGCTCACCGAGCGTGGTGCCTCGCTCGAACCCGTGATCACCGAGATGCAAGACTGGGGGAACGAAAACCTCATGGAACCGCCCGCTGACACCGAAACCGAGGCCACCGTCAGTTGACGTGAGTCGACACACCGCGTTCTCACTTCCTCCCTCCTGGCACACCGTGCCCGTCCTTCCGTTCTCCGCGAGAACGGGCCATCCGCTTTGCACCCTGTGAATCTCGAGTGCAGACCGTGTCCTCGGTAACGGTGACGATCTTGCCTACTGGTCCCCAATGCGTACAAAGTCGGACTGGGGACACACAGTCCCGATTGAAAAGCAGCAGCACGACCCCGTCGATGCGTTTCCCGAGAAACGTCAGGTGGTGGCGCCTTTCACTCCTCGTTCTCGAGGGCCTGCCAGGAGAGCCGTGGGTTCCGTGCGGCGTCGGCCTGGTCGATTCGACTGGCCGTCGTTCGGTTCGGCGCAGTCGCTCTGGTCTCTGGATCGTCCGATGCCGCAGTTTCGAAGGCCTCCGCGAGTCGGTCGAGCGACCGTTTGCTCTCTGCCTCGGTGGGCTCGGTCATCAGCGCCTCCGGGACGATTCCCGGCCACTTCGTCGTCGGCGGGTGAACACCGTAATCCAGCATGCGCTTTGCCAGGTCGGCGGCGTCGATGTCGCCCGCGCTCGCCACGAACTCGTGGTGGAAGGGTTCGAACGGGACGTCGAAATCGATCTGTGAGGCGAGATAGTTGGCATTGAGGACTGCCTTCGCGCTCGCGTCAGTAAGCCCCTCGTCGCCGAGACGGGCGATGTAGGCCATGGCCTTCACGAGTACCGGCCAGTTGCCGAAAAAGCCGTGGACCTTCCCGATCGTGTTCTCGGGTTCGACGAGTTCGTAGGTCGAACCGTCCGCTCCCTCCCTCACGACCGGTGACGGGAGGAAGGACTCGAGTTCCTCGCGTACGCCCACTGGCCCCGCACCGGGGCCACCGCCTCCGTGAGGGGTAGCGAAGGTCTTGTGGACGTTGAAGTGCATGACGTCAAAGCCCATGTCTCCGGGTCGAGCCCGGCCGAGGAGCGCATTTAAATTGGCGCCGTCGTAGTACACGAGTCCCGAGGCGTCGTGAACGATGTCGGCGATATCCCCGATGTCCCGTTCGAACAGGCCGAGCGTATTCGGGTTCGTGAGCATGAATGCCGCGGTGTTCTCCCCCACGGCGGCCTCGAGCGCATCGAGGTCCACGCGTCCGTCCTCACCGCTCGGAATCTCGACCACGTCGAACCCAGCCATCGCCGCACTCGCCGGGTTCGTCCCGTGAGCGGTGTCCGGTACGACCACCTCGTCTCGGTGGCCTTCGCCCCGGTGCTCGTGGTACGCGGCGGCAATGCGGATCCCGGTGAACTCCCCAGAAGCGCCAGCAGGAGGTTGCACGGATACCGCGTCCATGCCACCGATCGCGGCGAGGTAGTCCTGAAGCCGGTGGAGGACAGCGAGCGTTCCTTGCAGGGTCTCGGGAGAGCGATCGGGATGGACCTGGGCCGATTCCGATCCGGCGACGTCCTCGAGAAACGGCGGATTATATTTCATCGTACACGACCCGAGCGGGTAGGGACCCGACTCGACACCGTAGTTCTGCTGGGCGAGTTTGACGTAGTGTCTGGCGAGTTCGGGTTCGGACGGACCGGGGAGGGAGAGACTGTCCCGGGTCAGGTCCTCCGGCAGGGCCGACTCGCCGACGGACTCCTCCCGTCCGTACTTCTCCGAGAGGAGGGGTTCGTACGCCGGCCCGTCCGCCTCCGACCACCGCGCCTGATCGTAGAACTGCATCAGGCGATCACCCGCTTCAGTGCCGCCACGAGGTCGTCCCGATCGTCCTCGTTCGTCTCAGTCACGCAGATCTGGAGGTCGTGTTCACCGATCGCGTGGACCGCAAATCCCTCGTCTTCGAGGGCCGAGGCGATTTCCGGGGCCGACCGGTCGGTCCGGCAGACGAACTCCCTGAAGTGGTGACGGTCGTGCTTCGGGGCACTGATGCCGTCGATGGCGTCGATCTCGGCTGCCACCTCGCGCGGGAGGTCGACCATCCTGGAGGCCAGGTCGATCAGTCCATCCGGGCCCAGTGCGGCGACGTGCATCGCGGTCCGGAGCGCGAGCCAGGCCTGATTCGTGCAGATGTTGCTCGTCGCCCGTTCCCGACGGATATGTTGCTCTCTCGTCTGGAGCGTAAGCGTGTACGCCCGGTTGTCATCACGATCCGTTCCCGCTCCCACCAGACGTCCCGGCACGTCCCGGAGATACTCCTTCCGCGTCGCGAACATTCCGAGGCCCATCCCGTAACTGGTCGGGAGTCCCAGGACGCCTGCGTCCCCGATCACCACGTCGGCACCCGCCGACGCGGGTGGTTCGAGCAGTGAGAGCGCAACCGGGTCGCTCCCGACGACGAACAGCGCGTCGCTCCCGGAGGCCACGTCCCCAACCGCCGAGAGGTTTTCCTCGATCGTCCCGAGGGTGGTCGGTGACTCGGCGTACACCATGAGCGTCTCCTCCTGAACGGTTTCGGAAAGTGCATCCACGTCAACGGTCCCGTCGTCCGTTCGGACCCGTGAAACGGTAATGTCGTGGCCCGCCGTGTAATTCTCGAGGACGCTTACCCGCTCATCCCGGACGTAGTCGGGGACGAGAACGACCGAACCAGTGGTGTCACTGACCCGTTTCGACAGTAATGCCGCTTCGCCGAGGGCCGTGGCGGCGTCGTACATCGATGCATTGGCGACTGGCAAACCCGTCAACTCGACCAGCATCGACTGGTACTCGAATAACGCCTGGAGGAATCCCTGGGCTATCTCCGGTTGATACTGCGTGTAGGAGGTGAGAAACTCCGACCGGCCGGAGAGCGAATCGACGACGGCGGGGACGTAGTGGTCGTAGTGCCCGCGTCCGAGAAATTCCGTGAGATCGTCGTTCCGTCCCAGCATCCCGGAGACGAGTTCCTCCACAGCAGGCTCCCCCCGGGATTCGATTCCGATCGGTTCGTCGTACTCGACGTCTCCCGGGATGTCGAAGAGGTCCTCCACCGATTCGGCGCCGATGGCGTCGAGCATCTCGCCCGTCTCCGCCTCGGTGTGCGGAGCGTACGGACTGCCGTCGGTCATTCGAGTTGGGCCTCGTACTCCGTCGCGGAGAGGAGGTCGTCGAGTTCCTCCTCGTCGGACATGGCCACAGTGAAGAGCCATCCGTCCCCGTAGGGATCGGTGTTGATCAGTTCGGGTTCGTCGACGACGTCGTCGTTCGTGGCGTCGATCGATCCCGAAACGGGGGAGTAGATGTCGGATATGGCCTTTATCGATTCCACGACGCCGGCTTCCTCGCCCGCGGAGACCGAATCGCCGACCCCGGGAAGTTCGACGAAGACGACGTCACCGAGTTCGTCCTGGGCGTGATCCGTAATCCCGACCCGTCCCGTCTCGGGGTCAATCCACTCGTGTGATTCCGCGTATACCAGATCGTCGGGTAACTCGGGGGTCATCGGTGTTCGTTTACAAATGGTGGGGGGACGATAATTCCCTTCTTCGGTTCACCCCTGATCTCGACGCCGATCGGCGTGTCGACCGTCGAGAATTCGACGTCGACGTACCCCAGGCCGATCGGTTCCTCAACCGTCGGCCCGATCGTTCCACTTGTGACGGCCCCGATAGTCGTTCCCGAGGCGTCGGTGATCGGATAGCCGTTCCGGGGCACACCACGCTCCTGCAACCTGAGTCCGACGAGTGTCTGCTCGAGTCCCGATTCCTGCTGCTCGAGGAGCGCGTCTCGTCCGACGAACTCGGTGTCGAGGTCGACGGCGAATTCGATCCCTGCCTCGAGGGGTGTCCGTGGCTCCTCCTCGGGGTGAAAGTCCTGACCCGAGAGGAGATATCCCATCTCGATTCGAAGCGTGTCCCGGGCCCCGAGTCCACAGGACCGAATGTCGAGTGCGTCCCAGACTTCGCGGGTATCTGCCCAGGGGGCAATGATTTCGAAGCCGTCCTCGCCCGTGTACCCGGTCCTGGCAATCAGGCACGGACAGTCCGCGACGGTAGCAGCCGTCGATTCGAAGCGCTCGAGATCGCGGATTCCCGGACCCGTCAGGTCGGCGAGTACGGCCCCGGCCTCGGGCCCCTGGACGGCGATCATCCCGTACTCGTCCGTGACGTTCTCGACGTCGGCGTCGAGGTCCCATCGCTCGCGGTACGAACTCCATCGCTCGTGCATCTCCGCGTCGTGGCCCGCGTTTGGAACGAACAGGTAGTCAGCGGTCTCGCCGGGTGCGCCTGGGGGTGGATCCGCCGGCAATCGATATACCACCGTGTCGTCGAGCATGATTCCCGATTCGTCGGTAATCGCGGCGTACTGGGCTTCTCCCGGTTCGAGCGCCGACACGTCGTTCGTCGTCAGTTTCTGGAGGAGGGGTTTTGCGTCGGGACCCGAGACCTCGATCTGTCCCATGTGAGAGACGTCGAACCGACCCGTCCCCTCGCGGACGGCGCGATGTTCCGACCTGATCGAGTCGAATTCGACCGGCATGGTCCATCCACCGAACTCGGTCATCGACGCCGCCACAGACTCGTGTGCCTCGTGCAATGGCGATTGCCGTCTGGACATGCGACAACCGAGACGCGCCGGGAAGTAAGCCCTTTTTCTCCCCCGTGCTCAGTCCTCTCCCTCACCCCCTGGTGATTCGAAGGTGAGGCCGAAGTCCTCGGCCTCGTCCCGCCAGAACTCGCGGAATGCATCGGGTTCGTCCGCCGATGCCGCCGTTTGCGTGACGGTCGTCTGTCCGTCCCGGACACGGGAGAGTTTCCGGTTGACTTCCTCCAGCAAGCGCTGTCCGACGTCTTCGCTGATAGATCCGGAGCGGATCGACTCCATGATCGCGCTCTTTTCCTCCGTAAGAACGCGACGCTCTCCGACGAGCAACTCCTTTCGCCTGATATCGGGGTATTCGTCGAGGAGAGCCGCGATCGCCCGGCTCAACGCCTCCTTCTCCGATTCGTACTCGCTCGTGAAGTCCTCGTACACACCCGTGGGCAACTGTCCGGAGGAGTGAAGTCGTTCTGCGGCATCGAGGGCTCGCTCGACGGCGCGGGCCCGGCCGAGCAGGACCTCGTACATCCGTTCGGCTTCGGTCCGGGTCCGGATATCGAGGTACTCGAGTACCCGGCTCATCGAAAGTCCCTGGACGATCAAACTGAACGCGGCAACGCCGAACACCATCGCACGGAGTTCCGGCCGGTACGCGACGGAGGCGGGAAGCCCGAGGACGAGGGCGATAGGAATCGAGGCGTGAAGGCCACCCCAGACCATCACGTGCTGGTGGGACCGGGGGATGATTCCCTGGACGAATCGATTGGCGATCGAAATCGCCGGGTAGGTAACGAGGGCTCTGACGCCGAGAACGAGCACGATAGCGATTCCGATAAGGTCGGCGTGGGCGATCAACTGGTCGACCGGGGTCTTGACGCCGATGAGGAGGAAGATAATCGTGTTGACGATGAACGCGGTAGTTTCCCAGGTGTTGAACACCGAGATTTTGGTCCGTGCGCTCATCGCGTACGCCGCCCCGCGATTGCCGATGAAGAGGCCAGCGGCGACGGTCGCAATCACACCACTCACGTAAAGGAAGTGCTCGGCCAGGAGGAAACTCCCGTAGGCGAGGATGAAGGTGAGGACCATCTCGGTCATGTGCTCGTCGAGATTGATCATCACCCGGTAGATCGAGTACCCTGCGAGAAGACCGACGACCAGACCGCCGATACTCGCGATAACGATGCCCTGGCTTATATCTACAATCGTGGCAACCGACAGGAGCCCCTCGGTCGATGCCGGGACATCGGTCTCCATCACGAGCCCGAGGAATGCGGAAAACACGACGACACCGACGCCGTCGTTGATGAGACTTTCTCCCTCGACGATGACCGAGAGGCGTTCTTCGACCCCGAGTTCGTCGAAGAGGGCGAGGACGGACACCGGGTCAGTCGGCAGAATGATGGCGGCAAAGAGCAACGCGATCAGGAGCGGGAACCCGAACGCGGCCGTTCCCAGGAACCCGAGGACGACGATCGAGACGATGAGACCGGGGATCGACAGCGTGAAGATAGGGATCAAGTTGTCGAGGAAGACGTCCAGGTCGGTCGTCGCTGCCCCCTCGAAGAGGAGGGGCGGGAGGAGGATCAGGAGAATGATGTCGTGAGAGAGTTCGATGCCGATGTGGACGCCGAGTATCGAGGTTCCCAGGCCGGCGAGCAAGAGCGCGATGGTGTACGGGAATCGTCCGATCTTCGCAACGAAGACTCCGACACCGGCCGCAATCAGGAAGACGGTCAGGAGGTTCAGCAGTTCGGCTGTGATTCCCGACGCCGCGACCATGTCCGACACGAGTCGGCCCGTCGTGTTAAGCATATGCCGATTTTTCGACCCGCTCCCCCAGGACGAGAGCACCTGGGGCGGAAACGGCCGGGACGACCGAGAGGGGCGGATTGTCGGACCCGTTATCTACTAGTTCGTGAAACGTGTGCAATATTCAGGTGGCACGGGCCTCGAGAGCCGTATTCGGACAAATCCGTGCATTCGGAATCATAGACGGACAGTACGTGCATTCGGAATCA
>JBDGTL010000010.1:0-15918 GCA_042216905.1 Halodesulfurarchaeum sp. | reverse complement strand
CGTGCATTCGGAATCATAGACGGACAGTACGTGCATGCGGTATCATAGACGGACAGTGCGTGCATCGAGAGCCATATACGGTCAGCCACCGCACGCGGACGTATGGGTATCTTCTCGAACCTCTTCTCGGGACCTCCGGCAGTCGGGCTCTTCGTCGACGGCCCGAACGTCCTCCGGAACGAGTTCGACGTCGATCTGGAGGATCTCCGGGTTACAGCAGCCGAGGAGGGAACACTCCGGACCGCGCGGCTCTATCTCGACGAGAACGCCTCCTCGGGACTCGTCCAGGCCGCGGAGGCGAACGGGTTCGACGTCAGGGTAACGAGCGGCGACGTGGACGTGAAACTCGCCGTCGACGCGACCGCATTCGTGACCACCGAAGACATCGACGTCCTCGTCATTGCGAGCCGTGACACTGACTTCAAGCCCGTCCTCGAAATCGCGAACCGGATCGGTGGGAGAACCCTGGCTATCGCC
The DNA here is from genome assembly GCA_042216905.1 of Halodesulfurarchaeum sp. Classification (GTDB taxonomy): domain Archaea; phylum Halobacteriota; class Halobacteria; order Halobacteriales; family Halobacteriaceae; genus Halodesulfurarchaeum. Next base: position 15,441 of record JBDGTL010000010.1, on the reverse strand, counting down.
CCGGGGACACACGGCCGGTCGGACGCCCTCGTGAATGCGGCCCACGACGCAGTCCTTCTCGGGGACTAGCGAAAGGGGTCGCGGAGTGTCGACAGTACTCATTGGAGAGCAAACGATCCCACTTCTGTATGTGTATTGGACGGCGACACGGCTGCCATTAAAGGCGCTCTATGGGAATACCGCCAACGGTCTCCCCGGGATCCACGTCTCGATTCACGAACGAGTGCGCTGCGACGGTGGCGCCATCACCGATCGTCACCCCGGGCCGCGTCGATGAACTATGGCCGAGTGTGACGTCGTCGCCAATTTCGAGCGACCCGACGTGCCACTCGTCGACGTAGGCCTCGTGGGTCAATAGCTTGGTATCCCACCCCACGACCGAGTTCTCGCCGATAGAAATCGAATCCGGGAAGAACGGGTCGACCTGTACCTGTGGGGCGAGGACGCTTCCGTCTCCGATATCCACTCCCGCTGCGCGATAAATCGCGTTCTTCGGTGTATTTGGAAGGTATTTGGCGAGTTCGAAGAGGTAGAGGTTCGCGACGATTCGAACCGGGTTCCTGAGTTCGTACCAGCGCGAATGATCCAGGTGACGGACCTCGACGGAATCGTCGACTGGGGTTGGATTATTGGTATTGGACCTCATGATCGACCGTACCAGGGTAGTGAGGGAAAAAACGTGGTGGTAGATACCGGTGAAATTTACCGTTTTTACGATAGATGTGCCGTTTTGTTCCGACCCCGCCATCCTCAACCACCGTACGTCCACACCACCGTACGTGCACTCGACCGTACATCCCCACCACCGCCGGACACCGACGTCCCCGACAAGCAACCTTTTCACCGGCGGGGACACACGACCGGGCATGCCAGCGTTGGGGACGCCAGTACTCGACAACCACCTCCACCTCGATCGGCGAAACGGGAAGGGAATCGATGCCGTGAGGGAATTCGCCAGGGTCGGCGGAACCCACCTGCTCGTCGTAAACAAGCCCTCCTGGTATCTCGGCGTTGACGTCGAGACTCCCGGGGACTTCCGTGCCGTCTTCGAAGAGACGATCGACATCGTCGAGGTGGCTTCCGAGGTCCTCCGGGGTCGGGCGTGGCCGGTACTTGGCGTCCACCCGGCCCTCATATCCCAACTGGTCGACGAACGGGACGTCTCCGTCGAGGACGCTCGGTCGCTGATGATCGGGGGCCTGGAAGTCGCAGCGGAATACGCGGCCGAGGGACCGGCAGTCGCCATCAAGTCGGGACGCCCGCATTACGACGTCCCGGAGGCCGTCGCGAACGCGTCGAACGAGATCATTCGTCGGGCCCTCGAACTCGCCGCAGACGTTGGCGTCCCGCTCCAGCTCCACACCGAGCAGACGACGGATCTGACGGCTGTCGCCGAGTGGGCGGAAGACGCGGGCCTGCCCCCGGAACAGGTAGTGAAGCACTACAGCAACGGCCGTTTGGCTGGCGCGACCCCGAGCGTGATGAGCGAGAAGGATTACCTCACCCGTGCCGTCGGGGCCGACGAGCCGTTTCTCATGGAGACGGACTTCGTCGACGATCCCGACCGGCCGGGAGCGGTTCTGGGTCCGAAGACGGTGCCGCGCCGGGTCGAGTGGATGATCGAATCCGGACACGAGGACGCGGTCCGACGCGCGCATGTAGAGACTCCCATGTCGGTCTACGGGATCGATACCCAGGGGACCCTTTCCGAAAGTTGATAACGCACCGTCGATTCAGCCACCCGTTCGAGTCCCGGTCCCGATAACGATCCCGAGACCCCACGCCGTCTTCCAATTCCCGTGGTCCAGTTCGAATATCGATATGCGAACGGCGACGTTCGAGACATCGAGCGGCGCTGTACCCGGTAGGACCCCGTGGACCGATGGGCACTGGTTTCGGATGGCTGCATCGCGTTTGTAGCGTACGACGGTGTCGCGGGCGTCGAGTAAGGCAATGTCACGGATATTGAGCAAGAGAGTGTCGCGTTTGCAGACGCGTGAACCGCCTCGGGGGTCACACCCCGGATAACTCGCCTAGGGCATCCGTAGATATCGCCAGTCCGGAAACAATCGTCGTTCCTTAACAAATCGTCGTTCCTGTACCAATCGTCGTTCCTGTACCAATCGCCGAACGTGAGACAATCGCCGATCCAAAAACGTACCCCTTCCTCCACCACTCACGCTCGAGACCTGGGACGACCGATTGGATATAGGTAGAGTGGGCGTTCGTCTCCATCGAGACCGAGGAGGGAGGAGACGGCGTCGTCGTCGAACGCCCCTACCGCGACCGTCCCGAGACCGACGGCCTCTACCTGCAAGTAGAGGTTCTGACCAGCGTGTCCGGCCTCCATCGGGACGTATCGTCGAATCCCCCGCTTCCCATACTCCCGCCGCGTCCGCTCGTCGCGAGCGGAGAGGACGACGGTGATCGGGGCCTTCTCGACCCACGCCTGATCGAGTGCTGCTTCGCGGAGCGCGCGTTGAACCGATTCCCGCCCTCGGACGTCGATCCGGTGCCGTTCGGGCCGATACCGGTATACTCCCGCTTCCAGTCCATCGACCCCACCGGGACGAACGGTCAATCGTACTTCGAGTGGATAGGTAGCGCCAGCACTGGGTGCCGCCCGGTACCCCGCGTCCGGGTCGGTTATCCCGTTTGTGGCCCAGAGAAGGTGGGCAACAGTCTCGAGGTCGAGGGTCGCGTCCTCGAAGGACCGTCTGGAGCGACGTGTCGCGATAGCCCGGGTGACCGACACCGTCCCCTCCCGAGGAGGATCGGGGAGGTCGATCGATGCGTTGCCGCCCGCTGATGATGACGCCATCGTATCCTGACTTCTCGACCCCGGAGTATAAGCAGTGCTCGTCCCACGACGCCGCCGTTCGAAATGGCGGGACACCCCAAGCCGTTCGTGGTCCGAAGGAAAGGCCTTAGTCGTGGGCACTCGGCCTTTCGGGTATGAGTGCCCCCGAGCAGGAGTTCTATTCCGAAGAACGCTGGGAGAATTGGCTGGACAGATTGCGGGAGGAGGACATCGATCCCGAGGACGAGGAGTCCGCGCGCTTGCTCTTGAACCTCCAGGACGACGTCGCCATCGCCGTCGCGAAGATCATCACCGCCTACCAGGACAACGAGGTCGAGGAGTCGGTCGCCCTCGAGGAACTGAGCGACATCCGCGACATCGTCCTCGACGACCCGGGAATCGACGATGCCGAGACGGAGATGCTCGTCGACGGGGTCCAGACCAGCCTGGTCTGTGTCTTCTACAGCACAGAACGGTACCTCGCTTCCGGCGTCGCGGACGACGCGACCATCGAGGAGTACATCGAGAACGCGGCGGAGGCGGAAGCGGAGGACGACCTCGATGCAGCCCTTGGATTCGCCGCGGCCGCCGGCACACGGGTGATCGACGGCGACGAGTTCGACATCGAGGTGACCGAGGACCTCGAATACGGACTGGTCACCGAGTGGGTGAACGGACTCGACTCCCTGCGGGAGGCACTCGCGGACCCCGAAGTCATCGACGAGGAGTGAGAATCGGGGCCAGGACGGACAGCAGCCTCGAGGGGAGAACTGGTGATTTTCTCCGGGTGGATTGGAAAGGCGGAATTCCTCCGATTACGGAAGGGTAATCAAAGGGATGTGCGGGACACAATGGGATTAGTGGTGGCTGTCCTAAAATTAACAGAAGTAGTATTGTGCCATTGGTGTATTTGTATCAATATGCCGATTTTGTCGACAGCCTAGTATAATAGTATTAAAAAGATTGTAAAATTCCTAATTTTTGTCAAAGTGTTACAATATAAGTACAATAATAATCTTTACAATATAATTTCAATAATAAGTATTACAATATAATTTCAATAATAAGCGATACAATATAATTTTAATAAGTATATAATATATAGTAATGGTATGTAGTATTATATTAATATTGTTTATAAAATATATGTTTATTGGTATTATTATAATAAATTCAAAACCTAAATAGTAAATTAGAATAATATTTATATTAGTTTTATATTAGTATAATATTAGTTTTATATTAGTATAATATTAATATTTGTTGTATTAAAAGTAGACAAGAGAGTGGAGAAAGGAGGAGAAGGTGTTCGGAGAGAAGAACGATTACTTCCAACACTGTTCTGGGGAGATTGAACGGACAACCCAGCGTGAAGTCGGGCGCCATCCGATACCCAGACCAGACGGAAACCAAACCGAACGTGCGTTTGTAAATATGCCGCGAAACGATGGTATCCGTCGACTGCGGGCGGGCACCTTCAACGAATGACGAACATTCTATCGACAAACCCATATACCTCGTCTCGGTAGTATGTAGGAGACCATTCATGACCGCAGTGGGCATCGACGGCATCGAAGTCTGGACCGGCAAACTCAAACTCGACCTGGCGACGGAGTTCGCCCCGGTGATGGAAGAGGACCCCGAGAAGTACACGAAGGGACTGGGCCTGTTTTCCAGTTCCTTCCCCGACGCCTACGAGGACATCGTCACCATGGCAGCGAACGCGTCCTACCAGTTGATGAAACGCAAGGGCATTAGTCCCGAGGAGGTGGGCCGCATCGACGTGGCCACAGAGAGCGCGTTCGATAAGTCAAAACCGGTATCGACGTACGTCGCAGGGGCACTCGAGCAGGTGTTCGACGGGGATTTCGTCCACGCGAACAAGGGGGAGCGAAAGTTCGCCTGCATCTCCGGGACGCAGGCTCTCAACGACGCCTTGAACTGGATCGCGGCGGACCGACACCGGGGTCGGGGCGCCCTCGTCATCACCACCGATACCGCTCTCTACGAACGCGGCGATCCGGGCGAGGCGACGCAGGGGGCCGGTGCGGTCGCGATGTACGTCACCGAGGACCCAGGTCTGATCGAACTCTCGAAGGAGCAGGGATTCGGGTCCGTCGACGAGACCGACTTCCTCAAGCCCAACCAGCAATTCCCGAGCGTGGACGGCAAACGTTCCATGCAGGTCTACCTCGCCCGCATGCGCGAGGCACTCGAGGACTTCGAGAGCGAGGCAGGCCGAACCCATCCCGAGGAGTACAGTTTCATCCCGTTCCACACGCCCTTCCCCAATATGGTCCGGAAGGCGGCGGTCCTCGGGTACCGACACATGATCCGGGACACTGACATCGAGGAGGAACTCTCCGACGAAATCGGGTACCAACCGCGGTTTTCTGAGTACGACGACCGGGATACGTACGAAGCGGATATCAGGGAGTACATGGACGCCCTGGGTGACACCGAGTTGTACCGCGACTGGTACGGCCGGGTCATCGAACCGACGCTTGGCATCTCGAGCAAGGTCGGTAACTGGTATACGAGTTCGGTTCACATCGCCAGGTTGAGCGCCCTCAAACACGCCTACGAGGAGGGCAGGGATCTCGCCGGTGAGAAACTCCTCGTGGGCTCCTACGGCAGCGGGGCCCAGGCCGAGATTCACGAGGAATACATCGTCGACGGCTGGGAGGAGGAAATAGCCGAAACCAACGTCGACGAGCAACTCGACGCACGCTTCGAGATCGACTTCGAGGAGTACGAATCGGTCCACGACCGGCACAACCTCGAGAAGGACGTCGAACTCGAACCGTTCACGACCCCAAACGAGGAGTTCGTCTTCGACGGCTGGGGTCCGATGAGCGAGCGTCAGTACACATTCGTCAGTTAGTGAGCGGCGCGAGCGAGCGAAGCCGGGTGTGGGATTCTCCCGGGTGGTGAGTTCAGGATCCGTCCGACCGTGCTAGCTCCCGGAGTCGGTCGAGCATCACGTCCCGGTCGAGTGAGGTCACCGCGAGCGAATACCCATCCCGCCGGGCGAGGGTCGAGGCGTGCTCCCAGAGGTCGTCCTCCTCGAGGCCGTGCATCAGTACGGCGTTCGGTTTCGGGTTCACGACACGCAGGGCAACGAGCGGCGATTCGCCGCGGGTGACGTTGGAGAAGCCAAGAACGCGATTCGTCGACTGTCCGTAGAGGCGATAGAACTCGTCCGAGGAGAGTTTGCTGATCGCCTGGATGCTGTCGATGATCGTATGTCCGCTCACGGTTTCCCAGTCGCCGGAGACGATCTCGATCGCGTCGATGACGCTGTAGAGGTCGACCAACTGGACCATCGTCGGGTACTCGCGCAGGTCGAGGACGACGTCGCTTCCGAAGCCTGCCGAGAGGACGCGGGCGTACTGGCGGATTCGATCCCCCCCTCGACGCTCGTCGATGTCCAGGAGTGCGTTCACGAATCGGCTCACGAGGCCGATGCCGGGACTCTCCCGGCGGCCGCTCTCGTAGTCCGATATGACCGAGGACGAGACTTCGAGTTCGGCCGCGAGATCCGTCTGGGAGACGTCGAAGTCCGTTCGCCACTTCCGGAGCGTCGCACCGGGGTTCTCGCTCAACGTCACCTCGCCAGCGATCCGTTCGGCGAGACCGGCTCGCGAATCGGAGTCCATACGACGCCCGTTTGCCACGAGGACCGATAATCGTTTCGGGGATTTTCGACAGGTGCCGAACATCGGACCCACCCGAATCGAACGACAGAGCCATTTTTCCGGACGCCGTCGGTCCCGGCATGCCATCGACGCTGGTCCACGTCGCGATCAGTGGACTACTCGCAGCCGCCCTGCTCCGGGAGGAGTTCGGGTGGCGGTCGCTACTCGTGGTACTCGGCAGTACCGCGTTTCTTGATCTCGATGCGTTCGTCGGGTTGGTACTCCCTGGAGCACACCGATCCCTCTTCCACTCGCTGTTCGTTCCCCTCGTGTTGAGTCTCGGGTTGGTGCTCGAAACGAACCGGAAGCAGTCGGTCCTCGAAGAGCGGTTCGACGGTCGGGGTCGTCGCGTGGGAAGCGTCGCGATTCTCGCGGTAGCCGTTGGCGGAATCGGACCGGACCTCGTGACGAACGGGGTGAATCTGCTCTATCCCCTGACGGACACGTTCGTGCAGTTCGACGGGGCACTCAAACTTTCGAGTACACAGGGCATCGTGCAGACGTTCGTCGAACCGACGGGCCAGGACGGGAGCAAAGTGGTCGTCGGGTCGTCCCGGACGATCCATTACTCGACGGGCGTCAATCCGAGACGAGGCACGGAGCCAGAGAGCGTGGAGCGGGTCTTTCCGATCGTTCGATCCGGGCTCCAGTTGCTCCTCGTGCTCGCCAGTGCCACGGTCGTCTCATTCAGGTTGTGGGAGGAAAGGGGCACGTGAACGCCAGTACATTCCGAATGGGATGGAACGTAAAGCGATAACTCGGACCCGTCCGGACGGTGGATATGGTTCGGCCATACCGCGACGGTGACGCGCCCGAACTCTGGGCGCTCAAGCGGCACTTCGAGACCGGGCTGGCAGAAAAGAAGGACGCTGCTGACGAAACCGACGCGTACCGGGAGAAACTCGACGAGGACTACCGGCGGAACTACCTCGACTGGGTCGACCGGTGCCGGATGGAAGCGCCGCGGGCGGTCCAGGTCGCGGAGGACGACCGGGACACTGCACCCGAAGGGCAACTGGCCGGATACGTCTTCGTCCTGCCACCGTCACTGGCCTATATCTGGGATGCGGCAGTCCTCAATGAGATTTTCGTGAGAAAGGCACTCCGGGGCACTGGGGTCGGCGACGAGTTGATGGGAGAAGCTCTCGACGTCGCCCGATCCCAGGACCTTCCACTCGACCGGGTGGTCCTCGACGTGGACCAGTCAAACGAACGGGCGAGTCAGTTCTACGAGCGATGGGGCTTCGAGCACTGGGGCGAGATGGTGGCACGCGATCTCTAGCGGATTTCGGCCGTGACTCCCCCGCCGATGGCGCCGAAGACGAGCGGATAGACGAGGCCGACCAGGAGAATTGCCCGGACGAGATCGGACCCGACGACTATTCCCCCGACAGTGTACCGGAATACGAATACGCCGACGATTGCGAGGACGACGTACCCGATCGCGACCGAAGCACCGACGAGGCCGCCCCGCCCGAACCCCTCCGCCCCGTCCCACCACGCGACCCACGACCCGGCGACGAGCAACAGGATGGGTGGAACCACGTACAACAACGACGGAGCACCACCGTTTCCGATCAGCGATCGGGTGACGTGGCCCTGTCCCAGTGCGGGGAGTCTGATCGGGACCGTGTGGGCGTTGTAAAAGAGCCACCCGACTGCCTTCCAGACCGGGATGGTTTCGCTCCCGACGAGCTGGAGGAACTGGTTCACCGGGGAGAGGGTGTCCCGGACGGCGGGGGCCTGCCAGAGGTAGGTCACGAGGTATCCCACGCCGTACGCGAGAACGGAGGCGACCAGGCCGGTTCCGAACGGGAGGTCAGGGCGGTCCATGAGTTCTGCAGTTTCGCACTGACTGAATGCCTTGTGGCGTCGGCAATCGGAAAACGCCTCGGGATCCGGGAAACCGTTCTGTGGGACTTGAACGGGTGAGATTCGGTTCCTCCTCGCATTTTCTGGCCGACCGGACTCCACGGTACCGGATACCACACACGCCTCACAGGACCTACCCGCAATCACTAAACGCGCAAGCCGCCAACCCCTGCACGATGCCTGACTGGACGGAACGGTACCGCCCCACGTCCCTCGCCGAGGTCAGGGGCAACGACAAGGCCCGCGACGCGTTCGAGGAGTGGGCACGAACCTGGGACGACCACCGGGAGGCCGTCATCCTTCACGGGTCACCCGGTGTCGGGAAGACCTCGGCGGCCCACGCCCTGGCGAACGATCTGGGCTGGGACGTGATCGAACTCAATGCCAGCGACCAGCGGACCGGCGACGTCATCGAGCAGGTCGCCGGCGAGGCTTCCCGAACCGGTACTCTGGAATCCGGATCGAGCGGGAGAAAACTCATCGTGCTCGACGAGGCAGACAACGTCCACGGCACTGCCGACCGCGGTGGGACCAGGGCGATCACCCGGGTGGTCAAAGAGGCGACACAACCCATCGTCCTGATCGCGAACGAGTACTACGACATGTCCCAGGGACTTCGAAACGCCTGCCAGGACATCGAGTTCCGGGACGTCTCGAAGCGGTCCATCCTCCCGGTCCTTCGGGACATCTGTCGCCGCGAGGACGTCGAGTACGAGTCCGGGGCCCTCGAGGCCATCGCCGAGAAGAACGCGGGGGACCTGCGGTCGGCGATCAACGATCTCCAGGCACTCGCCGAGAAGACGGAAGTCCTGACCGAGGAGGACGTGGTTACCGGCGACCGGGACCGGACCGAGGGGATCTTTCCGTTCCTCGATGCGGTCTTCAAGGAGGCTGACGCCAGGACGGCCATCGAGACTGCGTACGACGTCGACGAAACCCCGGACGACCTCATCCACTGGGTGGAGGACAACCTCCCGAAGGATTATCACGGCGAGGAACTCCTGGCCGCCTACCGATTCCTCGCCAGGGCGGACCGGTGGCTCGGGCGTGTCCGGTCCACCCAGGAGTACTCATACTGGCGGTACGTCACAGACACCGTGGCCGGGGGCGTTGCGGCGTCCCGCCGCGAGGACAAAGGCGGCTGGACTCGATACAATCCCCCCTCCTTCTGGTCGAAATTGGGGCGGAGCAAGGGCAGTCGCAAAACGCGCGATTACGTGGCGCGGAAAATCGCCCGGACCAGTGGAATGAGCATGGGAACCGCCAGGTTAGACGTCCTCCCGTTCCTCGCGGCGATGACCCATCACTGCAAGAACCGCGACCTGACCGTTTCGATGACGGCGGCGTACGACCTCGACCCGGAGCACGTCTCGTTCGTCACCGGGAGCGGTGCCGACACGAACAAGGTGCAGGCAATCGTGAGCGACGCCGAATCGATGCGTGAAGCAGCCGCCGTCGAGCACAGCAACGGGGCGTTCGAGGGATCGAACGACGGTGCGGGGACCGTCGGAAACGCGGGTGACACAGGCGAAGCGACTGACGAGTCTTCCCCGGACGAGACGGACCGGGGGCACGACGAGAACGCGAACCGAGGGCACGACGAGGATTCGAACGACGAGGAACAATCCGGGCTCGACGATTTCGCCTGATCGCGGGCGATACTGGGACCGCATGGAGGTGAGACCCGTCCCGACCCGGCATTTTACGGGTCGGTTCCCGGGGTCTGAGGCCGGGGCCGTGTCCCGATACTAGGTACCTTTTAGCCGGTTCGCAGAGTGGGCTAGCACATGGGTATTGACGAAGACGCCCTGGAATACCACGAAACGGATCCGCCAGGAAAACTCGAGATCTCCACCACGAAACCCACCAACACGCAGCGCGATCTCAGCCTGGCCTACTCGCCGGGCGTCGCCGCTCCCTGCGAGCGGATACACGAGCACCCCGAGGACGCGTACCGGTACACCGCAAAGGGTAACCTCGTCGGGGTGATCTCGAACGGGACAGCCGTGCTCGGGTTGGGGGACATCGGGGCACAGGCCGCGAAACCGGTCATGGAGGGGAAAGGGGTTCTCTTCAAACGATTCGCGGACATCGACGTGTTCGACATCGAACTCGACCTCGAGGACCCCGAGGAGATGATCGAGACCATCGCCGCAATGGGCCCGACCTTCGGGGGGATCAACCTCGAAGACATCACGGCGCCGGAGTGCTTCGAGATCGAGGCCCGCCTCCGCGAACGACTCGACATTCCCGTGTTCCACGACGACCAGCACGGGACAGCGATCATCAGCGGGGCTGCCCTCCTCAACGCGACAGAGATCGTCGGAAAAGACCTCGACGAGCTCGAGGTAACGTTCTCGGGTGCGGGCGCGAGCGCGATCGCGACAGCCCGATTTTACGTCTCCCTCGGGGTAAAGAAGGAGAACATCGTGATGTGTGACTCGAAGGGGATCATCACGGAGGAACGAGCCGAGGCCGACGGACTCAATCGGTTCAAGCGGGAGTTCGCGAGGGACGTCCCCGGGGGAGACCTGGCCGACGCGATGGAGGGTGCGGACCTTTTCGTCGGCCTGTCTGTCGCCGACATCGTCTCGCCCGACATGGTCCGGTCGATGGCACCAAACCCGATTGTCTTCGCCATGGCCAACCCCGATCCGGAAATCGGCTACTGGGAGGCCAAAGACGCGCGGGACGATACGGTCATTGCGGCCACCGGTCGCTCCGACTTTCCTAACCAGGTCAACAACGTCCTTGGCTTCCCGTTCATCTTCAGGGGGGCACTGGACGTCCGGGCAAGCGAGATCAACGAGGAGATGAAAATTGGGGCTGCACGAGCCCTCGCCGACCTCGCACGGAAGGACGTCCCGGACGCGGTCGTCAAAGCCTACGGCGACCAGCCCCTCCAGTTCGGGCCGGATTACATTCTCCCGAAACCGGTTGACCCACGGGTATTCTTCGAGATCGCACCGGCCGTGGCCGAGGCCGCAATCGAGAGCGGCGTGGCCAGGAAAGACCTGGACCTCGATGCGTACGTCGGACAGCTCGAAGCGCGCATCGGGAAGTCCCGCGAGTTGATGCGCATCGTGATGAACAAGGCGAAGAGCGACCCGAAGCGCATCGCCCTCGCGGAAGGTGACGACGAGAAGATGATCCGGGCGGCGTTCCAGATTCGTGATGAAGGCTTCGGCGAGCCGATCCTCCTGGGGAACCGGAACTCGATCACCTCCTCTATCGAGGATCTCGGACTCGAGTTCGACCCCGAGATACTCGACCCGACCGAGGCCGACATGGACAAATACGCCGAGCGCCTCTTCGAACAGCGAAAGCGCAAAGGTGTCACAAGAACGGAGGCCGAGGAACTGGTTCGCCGGGACCCGAATTACCTCGGGAGCGTTCTCGTCGAGTGCGGTGACGCCGACGCGATGCTCACCGGTCTCACTCATCACTACCCCTCTGCGCTCCGCCCCTCCTTGCAGGTCATCGGAACGGCGCCGGATGCGGAATACGTGGCAGGCGTGTACATGCTCACCGTGAAGAACAGGGTCGTATTCATTGCAGACGCCACGGTCAACCAGGACCCCGACGCCGACGTCCTCGAGGAGATCGCGATGCACACCGCCGATCTGGCCCGCGAGTTCAACGTGGATCCCCGGGTTGCCCTCCTCTCGTACTCCAACTTCGGGAGCGTGAACAACGAGAACACCAGGCAGTCGCGGGAGGCAGCCAGACGCCTCAGAGCAAACGACGACGTCGATTATCCCGTCGACGGCGAGATGCAGGCCGATACCGCACTGGTGGAGGATATCTTATCGGGGACCTACAACTTCTCGGAACTGTCCGAACCTGCAAACGTGCTCATCTTCCCGAACCTCGACGCCGGCAACATCGGATACAAACTCCTCCAGCGACTCGGTGGGGCAACGGCGATCGGGCCGATGCTCGTCGGGATGGACAAACCCGTTCACGTGTTGCAGCGAGACGACGAAGTCAAGGACATCGTTAACCTGGCAGCTGTCGCGGTCGTCGACGCCCAGCAGATCGATTGAAGACGAATCCCGGTGACGGGTGGCCGCCCTCCCGGATATCTTCAGTCCTTTGACAATTGATATGGCAACCGGGAAACGGCCGAATCTGACTCAATCGCTCCCGTGGCGGTCGGCACGAGACGGCGGCGGGACCTGTTGGGTTCCACTGGCCGCCGAATACCCACGGCCTGCGTGAGGGTCCTCCCGGACGCCCACGTGGGCATACTGGTCAGGCGCGTTCGCCAGGGGGTGTGCCGGGTTCTGACCGCTGTCGACCGTTGCGGCGCGTACCTCCTCGAATCCGGCGATCCGGGCCCTGATACCGCGCCAGTGATTGTCCGTGGCGGGCGGGAGTGCCACGTCTGTGAGACTTCTGAATTCCCGATTCCGGCCGGCGAGAACTGCCGCGTTGACGTTTTCGGCGAGGTCATTGTGGTCCAGGATGATGCCCACCCTGACATCACGCTGGTCCCGCTCCGCGAGCGTGTCGAGTCCCAGGTGCAAGGCCCGGTACTCGGCGACGTTGTTGTTGGGGGCGTCGTCGGGGACCGCACGCCTGGCGATCCGGCGCCCCGACCGGGTTTCGATAATGACCCCGAGACCGGATCCAGCATCGCTGAAGGATCCGTCCGTTGCCACGTAATAGTCCCGCCGGTGGGTGTGCGGGGGATGTGCGATATGGGGCGTCGGCGCGTCGTCGAAGATGTCGCGGAGTCTGAGCCGGCCGATCACGGCCATACGTATCGTATCACGGTCTGCAACTATAAAGGACTCGGCGGAAAACGGCTACGGTGCTGGCCCACGAACCCCTACGTATGCGAGCAAACGACCTGATGACCACCGACGTGGAGACGGTCCAGCACGACGAATCGATCGGGGAGGTCCTACAGAAGATGGCGAGGCGGCGCTTCAACGGCTTTCCCGTCGTGGACGACGACGGCCGCCTGGTGGGAATCGTGACCCAGCGCGACCTCGTCGACATCTTCGAGCCGAGTGATCGAACGCTGTGGATCCCTATCGGATTCCCGCCCTTTCTCGAACCGGTCGATTACGCGGTCGACGTCTCCTTCGATGAACTCGATCTCGAGATCAATTTCGCCAAACGGGTCGACGACCCCATATCGTCCGTCATGACCGAGGACGTCCGCACGGTTTCCCCAGAGACGAGTCTCGAGGACGTACTCGCCATCCTCGCGGACCCCGAGGACGACGTCAACCGCGTTCCTGTCGTCGTCGACGGGTTCGTCGAAGGGATCATCACCCGACAGGACGTCCTCCGTGAACTCTTCAGGGAGCGGAAGTCGAAACCGTAAAGCCGGGAACCGCCGAGCGACAGTCCGTGGCGGGATACCGGAATTTCACCCACTGGATGGTCCTCGCTGCGGTCTGGGGAACCGCGTTCATGGCGATCAAAGCGGGGTTGGGCCCGTTCGGCGACGCGCCGGTCTTCTTCGCGGCAATCCGATACGACATCGCCGGACTCCTCATGCTCGGATACGTGCTTCTCAAACGGACGCACTGGCGGCCCGTCGGGGCCGCCGAGTGGCAACTCGTGGCCATCGGTGGGACGCTTTTGATCGCCGGGTATCACGCCTTTCTCTTCGTCGGCGAACAGCAGACGACGAGTGCAGCGGCGGCCGTCATCGTGAGCCTGAGCCCGGTGCTGACGACCGGTTTCGCGAGGGCGTTCCTCCGGGACGAGGGACTCACCGGACTCGGCGTGTTCGGGTTGTTCCTGGGATTGATCGGGGTCGTGATCCTGGCCGATCCGAATCCGTCGGATCTCCTCGGGGGGAACGCCGTCGGAGAGTTTCTGGTCTTCCTCGCTGCGCTCAGTTTCGCGCTCGGCACCGTCCTTGCGGAGTACCACGACGCATCGGTCCCGGTCGAGACGATGGAAGCGTGGTCGATGATCGTCGGTGCGGTCGTGATGCACGCGGCCAGTCTGGGAATTGGGGAAAACGTGGCGGGCGTTGCCTGGACGCTCGAGGGGATTTCAGCCCTCCTCTACCTCGCGGTCGTTTCGAGTGCTGGCGGCTTTCTCATCTACTTCGATCTGCTCGACCGACTCGGTCCCATCGAGATCAACCTCGTCTCCTACGTCACGCCGATCTGGGCCGCGCTGACCGGGTGGCTTGTCCTCGGCGAGACGATCGACACGACGACGGTCCTCGGCTTCGGAATTATCTTCCTCGGGTTCTGGTTCCTGAAACGCGAGGCGCTTTCCGCGGAGATCCAGAAGCTCCGCCGCGCCATTGGTGACTGACAGGTCCCGGTGTGGCAGTGCCATCTATCCCGTCGGGGCCAGTCCCAGACATCGTACAGCATCAGGAAGTAGTCCCCGGCAAATTGACCGGACCGGTAGCCTGGGATTGCGTCGGCACTGGACCGGAACCGCCGATCAGGTGCTGTGGTATCGACGACCGCCGAACAGGGAGACGACGTGGGCCGCAATGAGGATCACGACGGCGAGTTGTTGATTCGTCGTCTCGAGACCGGCGAGCATGACGGGGACGTAGACGAACGGCAGCACGACGGCGGACCAGAACGCGGCTGCCTCCGCTGTCCTGCGGAGCGTACCGAGACCGAGGGACCACTGGAAATGACCAGTTTCGTGAGCGGTGGTGGAGGGGTTCGACATCGGTTCTACACGTGGTATTCAATGGGCCTATGGGATCATATAACGGCCAGATCGTTGGGGTAATTTCACCCGTTTTATGGGGGGTGCCCCGACGCACTCGACCTTTTAGAACGGATTATAAACGCTTGAGACCTTTTATCGAGGACGCTGCGTCTGTTTCGTTGGATTGCATCGTGGCCAATTCGATCCCCGTCGAGACCTGCACCCAGTCCAACCGGGGACGTATCGGGATCGAACGCAGTCGTCGATCCCCCACCAGCCAAACCCGGTAATCACTGCCTACCACAATTCACTCTCGCCTCCCACCAATTAGCCCTTCCTCACACCGATCATCCCTTCCTTATACCATCAATTACCCCTTCCTCACATCATCAATCACTCCTGCTTACCACCGATTATCCCATC
>JBDGTL010000033.1:33933-37536 GCA_042216905.1 Halodesulfurarchaeum sp. | reverse complement strand
TTCGGTCACTGACCGTGCCCAGGCCAAAAACCCCACTCGGGTTTCCTGGTGGACTGAAAGGGGAGCCTCGCTCCGGGAAGGCGGCCGACGCAAGCACCGGAACGAGCGAAGCGAGTGAGGAGCACAGCGAGGTTCCCGTGAGCGAAGCGATCGGGAAGCAGCGAAATGGGAACCGTCTCGCGCTCCCCCCGACCGGAGCGGGGCGAGGGCTTTCTGGTCGGTGTGATTTCAGCTGACGGACGGTCCTTTTCTCAATATCTATAGTAGTATCAGTACAGAGCCGATCGGAGAACGGGAGGAAAACTGTTACGGCGCGTTCCCTTCCGGACAGAAACCGTTCTGGAATCCCATCGACCTGTTCGAATCAACGGAGTGACACGTCTGCATCTCGATCGGTCGTGGCACGTTCGTATCCCTCCACCCAGATATCGGCCGCGACGACTTCGGCGTAGAAGTAAACGAAGGCCGCGGCGACTGCCCCGAGGAGTGGTATGACGTTGAGGGCGCCCGACACGACGTTGGCGACGAGGAGGACGACGACCGAGATCCCCCACGCGACGGCGTACTCGGGATTCATTCCGAGTTCTTTGATATCCTCGAAGGCAAATCCGGCGCTGAAGTCCTCTTCCGCCGCGAAATTGATGACCGCCGCGACGGCCACGTACCCAAAGACCAGGAACAGGAGGAACGTGATCCCCAGACCGCCCACCATTCCAGTGAGTGCCGCTGCTCCCATCCGGGGACTCCCGGCCATGGCCACGAACGCAGTGCCCACGGTCGCGGCCCCGACCACGATTGGAACGATCATGTAAACGAGTCCGATGACGAACGCTTTGAGCCCGTCGACGAAGAGCGATTCCCAGTCGTCGAATACCGGCGGATCGCTCCGGCCCTCCAAACGTGTCCGAATTACCCTGATACCGTACCCGTTTATCAAAACGAGTGGGATGATGAGGAACCCGAAAAACATCAGGATGCCACCGATCAGTATCGTCCGTACCCAGTCCTCACGATCGATGGGGTACGTCAGGGCTTCTGTGTACGATTCCATGAGTCTCATTACGCGGGAACCGTTGTTGAATCTACTGACATGCGAAGATAGTGATAGATGTGTCCCAATTCTCGTGCCCCGATGCCGGATTCGGGACGCGTGAAGTCCATTCGATTCTCACGTCGACGTCGCCGATACAGTGTTTCCATGGACCGATTCTTCAATCCGAACGGACTGCCGAACGAGAACCGTGGAACGCCGGGAATGAAGATCGACCGACGAATCCAGTGATATCGGTGGGCCGGTGAATGATATGATCTCCTCTCTGCCACGTAAATTCGGATAAAACCGGGTTCAATCCGCCGAGACTGCCGTTGACTATCCTACCTGTATATCCGGGGGGAACCCGTGTATCCATCGTGATGACCCGATTCCGTCGTATTTCGACAGCGAGGGACGAGGGGATCCCGGAGGGCCTCGACGGCGTTCACGGGACGAATAGTCAGTTCGTGGCCGGTGGACTGGTGGGGAGAGGTCGGGCCGGACACGGTCTGTGCCCTTCGATACACCGAGGACGCGTCAATCCTCTGGAGGGACAAACGGGAAGCCACCGGATGGTCAAACGGGTGATGTGATCGATGAATAGAACGCTACTCGCGGTTCTCGGCATCATCGCCGTCGGGGTTGCCGCCGTGGCAGTCGCGAGTTCCACCGGTCTGCTTCCCCCACTCCAGGACGACGAGGAGAAAATCCAACATTTCCCGACCGAAACGCCCACTCCGACGACTACGACGCCTGGTGAGGTGACTGCCACCGAGTTTACCGGTGGAACGGGAGACGGTGGAACGACACGTGACTCGACCACCACGATGACGACCACGACGACGACCGGCCCGCCGTTCCTCTTCACCATCGAATCGGTTGAGGAGTGTGGGACGACGTGTCGGGACGTAACGGTCACCCTCGAAAACAGACAGCCGACGACCGCCACCGACGTGACGGTCTACACGCGCATCTTCGCCGGACAGGGTACCGACGGCGAAATCGTCTGGTCCGGGACGGAGGAGATCGGCACCCTCGAACCGGGCGAGTCCGTGACGTCGACCAGGCGGGTGAAACTGACGATGGGCGAGGCGTTCGCCGTCCGTCAACAGAACGGCTGGATCACGATTCAGACGACCGTGCAGTCGACGGACGAGACGATGACCTTCACGAACCAACGAGACGTGATCTAATACGAACGTTTCCGATAGGCGAGTTGGTACGGAATCGTCTACCGAGAGAGGAACCAAACCCGATCTGGACCCGGGTGGTACCGGAGTCGTGTCATGGTTTCGCCCCGCGAAGGGGGTGTTCTGACCGATCCGTTTCCGGCGAACAACCACTTATTGTTCTCCGCCTGGAGGCACAATATAAATGAACTGCCCCGGGAAGGGACAGAGTGGATTGTCGGCGAACCGATGGAGCGGTACCGGGTCGCTCATACTGGAAGGGACACCCCTGCGGATTCCGAAAGACCGTATCGCTCCCACACGGGGAGGTGACGGCCCCGAATGATCGCACAGGAATGTGATCGCTGTGGTGGGCCCCTCTTCAAACGTCACTGCAAAATCGTCTGTGAGCGCTGCGGCGCGGTCCGGGATTGCTCGGATCCATTTTGACGTATTCCCTCCGCTTTACTCGTTCGTCTCACCCACTGGCCGTGGAAACCGACCTCGTGCCGAGACCAGTACTGCTTTGACCGACCGGGTCATCCCCCCGGACATGCCGAGTCCCGGGGAAGAGGCGTTGCCCTGGTACGTCGCGCCGCTTCCGACCTGGCTCGAAGACCTGGCACTTCGCCTCGCGTGGCTCATCGCGGCGATCAATTTTCTCGGGACGGCGTTCGGGTTCTGGTATTACCGGTTTCAACTGGCCGAAACGCCACTCTGGGTCTGGCCGGTCGTCCCGGATAGTCCGGTCGCCACGATGCTCATCGGTCTCTCACTCGTCGCCTACAAACTCGACCTGGACGTGGACTGGCTCCACGCCCTCGCGTTCTTCGGGACGATCAAACTCGGTCTCTGGACCCCGTTCGTCCAGGTGTTTATCAACGGGCAGGGCGACCTGGCGACCTGGCTCTACCAGTTTCTCATCTGGAGTCACCTGGCGATGGTCCTCGAGGCGTTCGTGATACAGCGCTATGCCACCTTCTCCATCAGGGCTGTGCTCGTGGCCGTCGCGTGGTACGGCATCAACGACCTCGTCGACTACTTTATTCCACTCGCCGGACAGGTCCACCACACGTGGCTCCGGGCGGAACTTTACGCCGGACAGTTTTCCCACGACGTGTTCGCACACGACCTCGCCGCCGCTGCGGCAGTGACCCTGACGCTTTTTGCGACTGTCCTGGCGTTCGCCACCCGGGTGAATCGATTGAAACGACAGGTCGAGCGGTCGGATCGAAGGGATACAGTCCGATAACGGGAGATGAACGTGGATCGTAGAAAAAGAGAATGAGACATGATACAGTTACATGGAGAGAACACTATTTATGAAGTACATAATAACTAAAGTAATAATGATATAGTATAATAATATTGAAAGAGATATAGTATTATACATTAAGCGAT
>JBDGTL010000033.1:31878-33833 GCA_042216905.1 Halodesulfurarchaeum sp. | reverse complement strand
CATTATGAGGTTTGGAGGGCTATACCACAGGTATTCTGGGAACGGAGGAATCAAACCCACAGATAGGAAGGCACGTGAGACGTCAGGGTGGGCGTCGGTCGACGATATCGGGCGGGGGATCGATAGTGTTGCAAATGAGGTCCGCTACCGGACCGCCGAACCTGAGGAAGAGAAGGGTAACGATGACAACCCCGGCACCCAGGACCTGGTCGTTCATAGCGTATGTATTTACGGGCCGTACGCCCATGGAAGTCGAGTCCAATAATCCACTCTTTTATATATTTGAATAGTAGAATAATTAGTATTCGAATATAATATACCTGTAATATTCTTTGGGATTGCAGGCCAGATCCCTCGTCGATTCGAGGAGATATATTACCAGAAACGGAAAAGTTATCGGCGATATTCGATCATCTATCCAATTCCGTGGTATCCGTTCGTGATCGGTAACGGGAGCAACGAAACGTAACCCGGTCCTCGTTTCCCCTCCGGACGGGGGTCCACCGTGGTACGACAGCTATTTGCCGCCAGGACCAGTATCGTGCGAGTGGTTAGTCGGCGATGGAGGACACGGGAAAATACCTGATTCACGCGACGTTCGGCGCCGACGGAATCGTCGAACGAAGCGACGTGGTCGGTGCCGTATTCGGACAGACAGAGGGGCTCCTGGGCGACGAACTCGACATCCGTGACCTCCAGGAATCGGCGAAACTCGGACGAATCGACGTCGAGGTACAGAGCCAGGGCGGTCAATCGCGCGGGACGATCACGATTGCAAGCAGCCTCGACCGCGTCGAGACGGCAACCCTCGCGGCCGCACTGGAAACCATCGAGCGAATCGGTCCGTGTCACGCCTCCGTCGAAATCGAGCGCATCGAGGACGTCAGGGCGGCGAAGCGCCGAGCAGTCATCGATCGGGCGACGGAACTCCTCAATACAGCATTCGACGAGGCCGTAATGGACAGCGAGGCGATCCTGCAGGAGGTCCGCGAGCGGATACGAGTCGCCGACATCACGGAGTACGAGGGGTTACCAGCCGGGCCGAACGTCGTCTCGAGCGACGCAGTCATCCTGGTCGAAGGTCGCTCCGACGTTCTGACGCTCTTGCGATACGGTATCAAGAACGCCATCGCCGTCGAAGGGACGGACGTTCCCGACCTGATCGGCGAGTTGACCGAGGAAAAAACGGTTACGGCGTTCCTCGACGGCGATCGAGGGGGCGAGTTGATCCTCCGGGAACTGGAGCAAATCGGCGAGGTCGACTTCGTTGCCCATCCGCCCGATGGGAAATCCGTCGAGGACCTGTCGCGGGCGGAGGTCGACAGGGCGTTGCGGAACAAGATTCCGGTCTCGTCCTTCGAGGGGGACGGCCCCGAGGAGATCCCACCGGAAGGAGCGGACACCAGTGAAGACGTGGACGAAGGCGTTCCCGCAACCGTGGATGAACCTGTGACGAACGTCGACTCTGGACGCGGTGTAACGCTCGCCACGGAGTCGAGGGAAACGACCAGTGCGGAGGACGTGGGGAGTATCGCGACGACCGAACATGACCGGGCGGCGGAATCCGACCGGGATGAATCGACGCCAGGGTCCGAGGATGCCGGAGACGAGGCCGAGACAGCCCCGTCCCCTGTCGGTTTGGCTGGCCACGTCGGGGAACTCGACGGAACGGGTCGGGCCAGGTTTCTTGACGACGACCGACAGCAGACCCGCGAACTGGGCGTGAAGGAGGCGTTCGACGCCCTCCAGGGCGAAACCCCGGTTCCATGGGCTGTCGTGATCGACGATCCGGTGACACAGCCGTTACTCGACGTCTGCGCCCAGCGTGGAATCGACTTGATCGTGGGGACCGGGCGGGGCGAATTCGTCAAGCAACCGGCGTCCGTCAGGGTCCGGACGTTCGAGGAATTCGGCGAGAGCGAATCCGAGGACGGGAGATCCACTGGTGACGGATC
>JBDGTL010000033.1:22270-31778 GCA_042216905.1 Halodesulfurarchaeum sp. | reverse complement strand
AGGGTGGGGAATCCGCGGATGGCGATTCGATCGACGATGCGTCCCCCTGACCGGGACAGAACCCGGGATGGCCGGACGGGACCGGCCCTGAAGGAGCACTCTCTCCCCGTTCGGTCGGGTCATATCGAGAGGTGAATGGGGGCCACTTGAAGGCGGGACCGGCGGTTACAATACGATACCGGCGAGAATCGCACCGCTCAGGCCACCGACGGCAGTTGCGATGAGGTTCACGCCTTGGTTGCCGAGTCGATCCCCCTCGAGGGTCGCACCTGCGAGGCTATCGGCGGTCAATCCGACCATCCCCGACACGACGATAATGACGAATCCGATGGTTCCGGCGGGCAACAGCAGGAGCGAGAGGAACGCGATGATCGAGGCTCCCACCAACCCGGCGATTTCCCCCTGCCAGGTCACGGCCCCATCCGTTCCCGGTTCGACCGGTTCGAGTGACGTTATGAGTCTGGGGCGATCGAAGAGGCCACCGATCTCGCTCGAGAGCGTATCCGCGAGTGCAGTTGCCACGCTTCCTGCGTAGGCAAGAACGAAGAGTTGCCCCGACAGCGGAATTCGGGAATGTGCGGCAAAGAGGAGGAGGGCGGCGAGTGCTGTCAGCGAATTCCCGAGGACGTTTTCCGTCCCCCTGGCCCCCCGGTTTGCCTCCGCGATGCCCCGCTCCATCTTGTCCTCGTATCGGTACTTCGTCGCGAGGCCTCCCACGACGAAGAATGCCATGAGAACAGCGAACCATCCGTATCCCCCGAGTACCAACGCGAGGAGTGAGAGGAATACTCCAGTCAGCATCCCGGGAATCGACGCCGTCTCGAGGGCGTAGGACGCATACCCGAATCCAAACGAGACGAAGATCGCTATCACGATCTGGAGCCATCCCACCGCGACCGCCAGGTCGGCGAAGAGCCATAGCAGGAGAACGATCCCCCCGAGCACCAGCGGATCGCTTCGCTGATAGAGGACCGACCTGAGGAGTGCACCGAGAACGGCCGCGCTCGTCCCGAGAAAGAGGAATTCCGGGAGCATGCTGGCGGCGACAGATCCCTGAATAACACCCACTGCGAGTTGTCCCAGGAAGGCCGCAAGCGCGCCGACAATCACGAACCCGGCAGTTCCCCAGAAATTGCGGTCGTGGGCTGTCCGGGCGAGACGATTCCCGAGATCACCATAGGTCACAGTGAGGAGGGTCGCCACGAAAACGGCCACCGGAATCCCGAGGACCTCCACCAGTGTTGCGATCGCCGCTGCTGCGAGCGACAGGGCAACGGCAGTCCGGAGGCGCCCCTCCCGCTCGTCCGCCGGGGTCGACAGCAACTGGAACATCGGCCCGTCACGCAGGAGCGCCGCCCCGGCCGCGATCGCAAGATACCCGCCTGCCGTGATCCAGATAGAGCGAGCACCCACGAGGGAGATGGACCCGAGGAGCGCGAAGGCGACCGATCGACGTACCGGATAGGTCACGTATCCGCGGATTTCGACGGACTCAACTTAAGTACCTCGAAGTGACCCACGAATCGAAGTGGGACAATCCGACTCGGGACCGGACCCGGTCGATTTTTTGCACCCGTCCCGCCACGTACTAGTAGTGGGTCTCTACGATCGCTATCTGTCACTTCGGGTCCGAACCGCGGCCGGGCACCCGCCAGAACACGTTGCACTCGTCATCACCGAGCGGGACCTCCTCGAGAAGGGTGCATACGAGACACTCGCTGATTTCGTCCACTGGGCCTTCGATTACGGGGCGGATCGGGTGACGGTCTACGTCTCCGTCCTCGACGAGGCCGTGATCGACACGATCAGCCGAGCGCTCGAGGGACTCTCGTTTCCCCGGGAGGTCGCCGTCAGGGATCCGGACACCGCGGACCCGGTGTCGGCACCGATACAGATCAACCTCGGCCTGGGCGGCAAGGAGGAGTTCGCGACCGCCGTCAAACACATCGCCGAAGCAGTCGAGTCCGGGGACCTGGATCCCGATTCCGTGGACGAGGCCGATATCGAGGACCGTCTGGTGTTCGCCGAGGAACCGGACCTCGTCATCAAAACCGGCGAGGAGCGACTCTCCGACTTCATGATCTGGCAATCGGTCTATTCCGAACTCTACTTCACCGACGTGAACTGGCGGGACTTCAGACGGCGCGATTTCCTCCGGGCGGTGCTCGAGTTCAAACGTCGGAAACGCCGATTCGGCGAGTAGGCCGTCGCACCAGGATTCGGGTCCCGTCGAACGATTCCATCTATTTTCCGTTGAAGGAAAATATTGAAGACGCCAACGGGGGTACGCCCGGTATGCAAACCGATTCGACGGCGAGGGGCGAGGGTGCCCTCGACGAGGATCTCGAGGCAACCCGTTCGGTATTCGACAATGTGGATCCTCCATGGACACCACTTACGACCAGCGAGGTCGCCGGGGAACTCGATTGCGTCCGGCGGACAGCGTACAACAGACTCGAGTCGTTGGTCGATCGTGGGCTGCTACGGACCAAAAAAGTGGGTGCGCGCGGTCGCATCTGGTGGAAACCGAGGCCGAAACGGACCGGAGAAGGGGGCGAGGTCTCCGACCGGCCCTTCCCCGACGATTCCGGCTCCAGTACGGGGGAAGCCGGGGCGTCGATTCCGGATGGCCAGGTCGAACATCTCATTCGTCCAATTCTCACCCTGGCATCCCTATTGATGGACGCCTCCGGCACGTCGAGGGTGACTCACCTCCTCGAGACGATTACGCCCGAACTCCCGGCAATCGAAGACGCGCTCGTGTACCGATACGACGAGGAACGAGACGTCCTGTCGCCGTCTTCACGTCCAGCGGAATCCAGGTCGAATTCGCGCCCGCCAGAATCCAGGTCGGATTCACGCCCGCCAGAATCAAGGTCGAATTCGCGCCAGGCGGTATCGCCAGACAGAACGACGATCATCGGACGGGTGTTCAGGGACCAGGAGAGTACCCGGTTCAAACGTGATAGCATCGACATGAGACTCGCCTTCGAATCCGGGAACCAGTCCGACGTCAGAAATAGCACGAATCGGGCCGATATCGACCAATCCCGGATCGAGTTCGGTAGTGTCAGTTCGCAGGACGGGGAACGACAGAGCTCCGAAACAGACCAGTGGGGTGTCGCCATACCGTTGGGTACACACGGGGTGTTCGTCTGTACTCTCTCCGGGAAGCAGAAAGAGAAAATACCTGCCGGCCTCCTCGCATCGATCGGGTCGGTGGCCGAGACGGCCTTCGACCGGATCGATCGGAAGCGAGCGTTCGACCGGCAGCGCGAGGAAACCGCCGTGCTCACCGACGTCAATGGCGTCCTCCAGGAAATTCACGAGGCGATCGTGGAGCAATCCACGCGAGAAGAGATCGAGGAGACGGTCTGTGATCATCTGGCCCGCTCGTACTGGTACTCCTTTGCCTGGATCGGCAGCGTCGGATCGAAAACCAATGGGGTAACGCCTCGAGTCGAAGTCGGTGTGGACGGGTACGCCGATTCGATTCCGCTATCCACGGACGCATCCGAACCGGCGGGCCGGGGTCCCGTGGGACGGGCCGTCCGGTCGGGGGAGATCCAGGTCGTGAGGAACGTCGAGGAGGATCCCTCATTCGAGTTGTGGCGCGAGTACGCGGACGCGTTCGGGTACAACGGGGCGGCAGCAATCCCAATCGTCCACCGGGACACGGTCTACGGCGTCCTCGGGGTCTACACCGCCCGAACACACGCATTCGGCGAGGACGAACGGGAGGCGATTAGTCACCTGGGTGAGACGATCGGCTTCGCCATCGCCGCTGTCGAACGGAAGCGAGCACTCATGGGCGACGACCTCGTCGAACTCGAGCTCGACGTCCCGAACGCGTTCGACGGGTTCGGAGACCAGTCCCTGGGACCGCTCCCGGTATCTCACGCGGTTCCCGTCGGTGACGGCGACTATCTCCTCTATGGAACGGTTCCAAACCCGGACGAATCGACCTCCGACCAGGGCCACGACGGTGACGACCGGGAACGTCCGCTCCAGATCGTCGAGCGGGGCGTCGGCAATGATCGGTTCGAAATGCGCGTATCGGACCCGCACGTGATGTCCGTGCTGGCCGACCACGGGACCGACGTGGTTTCGGGGCGAATCGAGGGAAGCGACCTTACCGTCACGTGTCGGATGCCCCCGAGCGTGAACCCACGACGGGTCCTCGCGGCGGTTCGAGCGGTGAACCCGGACGCGACACTCACCGCCCGCCGACAGGTCACCAGGGACTCGACAGCCGAACTGCTCTCACAGACCGTGACCGACGACCTCACGGAACGGCAGCGGTCCGTCCTCGAGGCGAGTTACCTCGCCGGCTATTTCGATTGGCCACGGGCGAATTCGGGGACGGAAATCGCAGCGTCCCTCGGGATCAGTCCCGCGACGTTCCACCAGCACCTCCGGATCGCCCAGCGGAAAATTCTCGACGACGTGGTGACCTGATACCTGCGATGCGTCGGCGAGTTGTCTACAGCACGTCGTTCCGGTGTCGACAACTCCTCACTCGGGAATTCCTGTGGGAGTTCGGGTGTCAAAAATGGATCGGGTCGACGACCGACTGGCAACGGGACCCCACCCGCGTGCATGTCGAATGGACCGTCGAACCGCCGGTGAGGTCTGGGACCGACGACAGTTCCGTCGAAGAAGGGCAGGTGTGGCACCGGTCGGTTGACATCCCCGTCGTCTATGGCAGGTCGGGATCGGACCGGGTCGATGTGCACCCTTCCCCCGGGGTTGCACCGGATTGTGTCTCTCCCACCCGTCCGATCCCTACGTCGTAGTACACCGCAATACCACGTGTATGTATTGCCTAAAATATGAGGGAGTAAGAAATGGGAACTCCGTCGGCATTGTCTCTGTGGGTTGTCGTATATCGATACGGGGGTCGAGAAAACAGGAAAGGGGAAAATACAGGTAGGGAAGGAACAATAAATAATAATAACGAAGATAACAATGATGTCAATGATAACAATAATATCAATGATAACAATGATAAAATAAAATTACTAAATGAGAGAATTGTAATAATAATTTAAAAAAGAATGTAATAATAAGGAATCAAGTGGAATAGGAGACGCCAGATTCGTGAGGAGATGGAAATGCATTCTGCCGAATGTCGCATTAATTTCCCCCCCCCAACCCGCTCCTTCCCACCGTTTTTCAGAAGAGCGGACCGGGAGGGATTTGAACTTCTGTCACTCCGCTCGTTCCTCGCTCCGTTCCAGCGTTCAAATCCGCAACCGGTTCTCTTGCTCTCTCCGTTCGCGAGAAGAACACGGACCGGGAGGGATTTGAACTTCTGTCACTCCGCCCGTTCCTCGCTCCGTTCCAGCGTTCAAATCCGCAACCGGTTCTCTTGCTCTCCCCGTTCGCGAGAAGAACACGGGCCGGGAGGGATTTGAACCCCCGTCCGTCTGGTCTCTTCCGGCACCACGCCGGCGAAAGCCTGGTCCCGTTAAAAGCCAGACGCTCTGCCTAACTGAGCTACCGGCCCTACAGGGGTCTATCACACCGGTCGCGTTAAACGCTTTCCATCACCACCACACCGCCCAAGACGAAGGGGTCTCACCGGTCCCACTCTCGGCTATTCTAGAATGGGGCGTGTTCTCGACCGGTTCGGGAAATCTAATCGTTCGTCAGAACTCCTCCTCGACGTGGGCGATTCGCCTCGCCGCAGCCTCCTTCTCGTCCATGTCCTCCAGTGCCCCGATCATCAACTGCTGTGCCATCGGGGATCCGGCGCCGTGGACCGACTCAGAGAGGTATGCCTTCGCCCCGGTCCCCTGTGCAAGGTTCTCCACGAGGCGCATGAGTCGGAGTCTGGCCTCCGTCGAAACGTCCTCGACACCCCGCAGGTACTTCTCGATGTCTGCCTGCGTCTCGGGGTTCCGGTAGTCGTACTCGGAGGGCATGGTCGTGGGGAGGCCGCCAGCGATGTCGATGGCAGATCGAGTAAGTCGGTAGGGAAAGCGGGTCACGTTCAACTTGCACACGTTCGAGAGGAGCGTATCGACGAACTGGGTCCCCGAATCCGTTTCCTGTCCCTCGTGTGCACAGGCGAGGCTACACCCGAATATCGTCTCGTTCAGGTGGTTCATCTCGGTCAATTTCGACTCGATATGGCTCGCGTCCCTGACGCCGTTGGCCTTCGCCAGACACGAGGCCGCTCCGATGAGGACGTCCCCGACCCCGGACTTGCAGGCGTAACTCTGTCGGTGGTAGGAGGAAAACGCGGTGACGAGGTCTCCGGAAAACGCCGTTTCGCCGTTGAGGAAGACCCGTTCGCGGGGAACGAATACGTCCTCGAAGACGATCAACGCTTCCATCGGACCGTACTCCACGTTACCCGCATCGACGGTCTCGCGGTTGATCTGGCGGTGGTCGTTCGGGTTCCGACCGACGATGAACCGTATCCCGTCTGCGTCGGTGGGAACGGCAAACGAGACCGCGTATTCGGCTTCGTCCTCCCGCATTTGTCTCGTTGGCATTACGACGAGTTCGTGGGAGTTTACACATCCGGTCTGGTGGGCTTTCGCCCCCCTGACCACGATTCCGTCCTCGCGCTCTTCGACGACCCGCAGGTACATGTCCGGGTCGGTCTGCTCGCCCGGGCGCTTGCTCCTGTCCCCCTTCACGTCGGTCATCGCACCGCCCAGTACCAGGTCCTCGAACTGGACGTATTCGAGATACTCGCGGAACCGGTCGTTGTAGTTCGTTCCCGCGGCCCGATCGACGTCGTAGGTGACGATCGACAGTGCGTTGAGGGCGTCCATCCCGACACAACGCTGGAAACAGGTCCCCGTCCGACGACCCAGGACCCGGTTCATTTTCGACTTCGCGACCAGGTCTTCTCGGGACTGGTGGATGTGAGTGAAGCGATTGACCGGTTCGTCGATGACGTGCGAGTCGGCGACCGCGAGGTCCTCGTACTCCGGGTCGTGAGCCAGTTCGTAGGTTTCCTGCAGGGCGTTGAGCGACGGTTCGACGAGCGGGTGGTCGTGCACCGCGTCGACGCGCTCGCCGTGGATGTAGACCTCGAGGTCGAGGTCCGCGAGGGAATCCCTGTATTCGCTCCCGGTTTTCAGTCCCATGGCGTCGCTACTCCCGATCGAATATTAAATGGGGTGCGCGATTTGCCAGCTCTGAGAGCGGAGTCCAGAAGGGAGGGGTGGTGGGTAGTCGGAGGTCGGAGGTTGAGAGGGGCGAAGGTTGGGGGGTTTGAGGGCGGAGGTCGGAGGTTGAGAGGGGCGAAGGGTAGGGGTAAGGGGGTTGATTCCTAAGAAGGCCTGACCGTCTCGCCTCTCTCGGGGGCGTGGGCGTCGAACCCAGTGGCTCGGAGGTCGTCCGCAAACCGGACGCAGGCGTCACCGTGATTGACGAGGACAGTCGCGTCGCGGTACGCCTCGAGAAACGACAGGAGGCCGTTCCGGTCAGCGTGTGCGGAGAAATCGAACTGTCGAACCGTCGCGCTCGCCCGGACGGTCTGTCCGTCGAGGTCCGCTCGCTTCCGTTCGAGGAGTTCCCGCCCTGGCGTATCCTCGACCTGATAGCCGGTCAATGCGATGGAGTGTGTCGGGTTCGGGGCGACCGCGGGAACGTAGGACATCGCGGGGCCCCCTGTGAGCATCCCCGCTGTCGTCACGATCACCGTCCCGGAGGACGCAATGCGTTCGCGCTGGCCGTCTCGCCCGGCCACCCGACGTGCGTGGGCACTCGCACGACGAAGTGCCTCCGGATCACGGACGTAGGCCGGCCGACGCCTGAACTGGTCGAGCACCGTCGTTCCCATCCCGTCGACGTAACACTCGATATCGTGTGCCGCACAGATCATGAGGATCTCCTGTGTCCGACCGATGGCGAAGGCCGGCACCACGACCGACCCGCCTTCGTACCGTGTTTGCCGGAGATGCGAGACGAACGCCTCCTCGATCGATTCCCGTGCGGGCCGCTCCCGGTCGGCGTAGGTACTTTCCACGATAACCACGTCAGCCGCGGGTCGGTCCTGGGACGGCGAGAGGAGTCGTTGCCCCTCGGTGTGGAAATCCGCGGTATACAGAAGCCGGGTATGGCCGTCGTCGACCAGGACGTGTGCGCTCCCGGGGATATGGCCGGCAGGAAAGAACGTGACTTCGTAGCCAGCAACCTCGAACGGGTCCCCGTACCCGTGGGTGACAGAGACCTCGCCCAGTGCCTGCACCTCGTTGCGCGTGAAGGGTCGATTGTACCGGTCCCGCTGGAGGTCGATAGTGTCGAGGGCAAGGAGTCGGACGAGGTCCCGGGTCGGGGGCGTCCAGTGTATGGGGGGTCGGTCCCCGCCCGCGAGGAGTTTCGGAATCATCCCGCCGTGATCCAGATGACCGTGTGAGACAAGGACGGCGTCCGGGTCGACGTCCGGCGGGTAGCGTGGCGGCGTCCCACCGGCCATTCCGTAATCGAGGAGGAGTCGGTCGTCGACGAGGATGGCACTCCGACCGATCTCGCGAGCACCCCCGAGAAACCGGACGTCCATTGCCTGTGGCTATCCGACGACCGGTTTTGCCTGTATCGATTTTCTCCGTGCAGATACCCGGAGGATACGGAGCAGGGTGACTTCCTTGACCCTCTGAAGGTGTACCGGAGCGGAGGTACGTCCCAGAAACGGGAATTGGCCGAACAAAGCGGAGGTTCCGAATGGATTCGAGTCGGGGGATATACGACTGTCATTTAATAATGGGGATCAACGGACCGGTCACGTGTCACAATCGATCCGTTCCCTCCCAGGAACAGCCCGGTATATCGTTCCGATTACGCCGTTACCTTATCCGAGAAGGCTTCCCTGACTTTCGATACTTTCGGCTGGGCGTGCATCCTGCAGTACGCATCCTCTGGGTTCTTCTCGAAGTAATCCTGGTGCTTCTCTTCGGCGCGATAGAAGGTCTCCAGTGGTTTCACTTCAGTCACGATCTCGTCCTCGTATCCCCCTTCTTCGGCAAGGGCTTCGATATAGGCCGTCGCGAGATCGCGCTGTTCGTCGGTATGAGACAGGAGTATCGAACGGTACTGCGATCCGACGTCGGGACCCTGGCGATTCAATTGCGTCGGATCGTGGACGGTGAAGAAGACCTCGAGCAACTCCTCGTACGAGATTTCGTCGGGATCGTACTCGACCTGTACGACTTCGGCGTGACCGGTGTTGCCTGTACACACTTCCCGGTACGACGGGTTCTCGGTATGGCCGCCTGCGTACCCTGCGATCACTCGGTCGACACCGCGAATCTCCTCGAACGCGGCCTCGACACACCAGAAGCACCCGCCGCCGAACGTGGCCGTCTCAGTCATACGAAGGTGGAGGGGAGCGACGTGTTTGAACCCACCGTCACCGGGTAGTACTGCGGATTGACGGATCGAGAGGCAGCTTACGTGCCAGTACATCGTGCGCTCGAAGCAATCATAAGCGAGGCGGGGAAGCCAAAGAGGAGAAGGAAGAGAAGGACGTGATTGGGGTAAATAAGAA
>JBDGTL010000033.1:5017-22170 GCA_042216905.1 Halodesulfurarchaeum sp. | reverse complement strand
AAAATGATTGGAATAACCACACCCACCCACCGATTGTGGCTGCAACCGAGTTCGCCCGTCGACCGGCCCACCTGTGGAAGGAGCGATATCGATTCTCGATCCCAGTGTACCCCGCACCTCCTCCCCCCCCCATCAGTCGTCCCACGCGACGACGTGGAAGGAGGAGTAGCCACCGAACGCGCTGTCCAGGGCGCCCATCCACCAGTTCCACCGGTCGGCGACCGTCCCTCCGGGTGCATCCTGGAGGTGCGAGACGACGCGCTGGGGCGAGAGTGGGTGGTCCGTGTCCCGGCGATACCGTCCCGAATCGCTGAGATCGCCGGCCATCCGAACCACCACCCGGTACTCGCCCTCCTCGCCGTCGAAGGCCTGCCGGAGACGGTGTTCGAGGAGTTCCCGGTTCATCGCCTGGAGCAGGGACATCCTTCTCCTCGCACGACGATAAGTCGCCTGGATTGGGGCCTATCGGCAACGGGAAACTCAGCCGAGAATGACGAGGACGGCGCCGACCACCACCAAGCCAGAAGCGGCCACCGTCCAGCGAGTCACAACCTCGAGATCGGAGAGGAACACCGCGCTGAGAACCACGGCGAACAGTGGTTGTGTCTGTATCAGCGGGAAGAAGACGCTCGCGTTGGCCACCCGAAGACCGAAGAAGTAGACGAGGAAGCCTGAGGCCATGACCAGACTCGCCGCGAGGAAATTCCGCCGGGCGTGTTGGTCGAGGTCGAGTATATGCGACCGGTAGCGAG
This sequence comes from Halodesulfurarchaeum sp., assembly GCA_042216905.1. Lineage (GTDB taxonomy): Archaea > Halobacteriota > Halobacteria > Halobacteriales > Halobacteriaceae > Halodesulfurarchaeum. The sequence continues at coordinate 21,418 of JBDGTL010000033.1, read as the reverse complement.
TGGCGAGAAGCGGTGAAACAGCCAGAAAACCAACGACCATGTTGACCGTCGCCGCCATGAGGGGCCGAATTCCTGCATCGAGCGCCAGTTTTCGCATCGTCACGGCGCCGGAGGCCAGTACCGCCCCCGCCGCGGGATAGAGCATGACATGCATCGAATGACCCGCACGGTTCGTTTCCTCCCGAACGTCTTTCGAGAGAACGACGATCCCGAGGACGATGGCAACCGTCCCGAGAATGACCAACGGCGTCAGACGCTCCTCGAGAACGGCCCAGGAGAGGATTGCGGCATAGAGCGGTGCAGTCGCGTAGATGGAAAGGGACTTCCCGGGACCGAGGTAGTTGATTCCGAGGAGATAGAAGGCCCGCCCGACGACCGACCCGAAGAGCGCCCCCGCCGCAGCGTACACGACCCCGGTCAGCGGGGTGCCGGCCATTCCCCCTGTCAGAAACGCAATGACGACGAATATCGGGGCCGCCACGGCCAGCGAGATAAATAACATTGCCACGAACGACCCACTTTCGAGACCCCGCCGCGAGAAGATGCTCGCAATTCCCATCAACATCGCGAAGAGTATCGCGAACGTAACACCGATCACGGCTGTTCCATCGTCACGTTTCCATAAGGTCGTATCGATCGCGGGTTTTGGTATGGGGAATACGACCACCCGGGGAAATCCGCCGGGCCAGGATTCCACAGGCGGAGACGAATCGGTCATCCAGACCATCCGATGGGACTGTCAAACCCGTCCCGGCTCCCCCCGCACCCTGCTTCGAAACGAATGGATTGCCCAGGCTTGGGGAACACGGACTGATCAGGGCACGGAGGGCCGCTATCCAAACGAGCATTCCTTCGGGGGAAATAGAGTCGTGTACGTCATGCACTATACAATGGAAATCCAGGTCGAGGGCGACCTGGATACCGTACTCGACGCCACGGTGGACGCACTCTCCGAGGAAGGATTCGGCATTCTCAGCGAGATCGACATGGGTTCGACGATCGAAGAGAAACTCGACACCTCCTTCCGCCAGTATCGAATCCTGGGGGCGTGCAACCCACCGCTCGCCCACGAGGCCCTGGGCGAGGAGATCGAAATCGGATCCCTCCTCCCCTGCAACGTCGTCGCGTACGAGGCGGACGACGGCTCTGTGGTCGTCCTCGCGGCGGACCCGAAGGCCGTGCTGTCCCTGTCCGACAACGAGGCACTCGAACCAATCGCGGAAGAGGTGAACGAACGAGTGAGTCGAGCGCTCGACGCCGTGGAAGACGAGTTCGGCGCGGCGTAGTGTCCGAGCGGTTCGCCGATGGCCGGCGATTCAAGTGTCGCCCGGGCAAACTATCGTTCGTGAACGAAACCGTCCGATCGACGAATAGAACGACCCTGGACGGAGGGCAACCGCCGTGAGTGGACCCCATCAAAACCAGCCGCTGGAACACACAGGAGACCCACTACACGAAGCCGAGGCCGCCGTCGTGCTCGTCCACGGCCGGGGTGCGACCGCGAAGAGCATCCTCGAGATGGCAGCCCAATTCGATCGGAACCGGACGGCCTATCTCGCACCGCAGGCAGCGCGCAATACGTGGTATCCGAACTCGTTTCTCGCACCAATCGAGGCGAACGAACCGGGCCGGTCGTCCGGTCTCGAGGCAGTGGGGAACGCCATAGGGGAGGCCACGGCCGAGGGAATTCCGACCGATCGGGTCGTCCTCGTCGGGTTTTCCCAGGGCGCCTGCCTCGCCAGCGAGTACGTCTCCCGGAACCCACGCCAGTACGGTGGATTGGCGGCGCTCAGCGGGGGCCTCATCGGTGAGAACATCGACCCGGCGAACTACCAGGGTGATCTCGCCGATACCCCCGTCTTTCTCGGTTGCAGCGACGTCGACCCGCACATCCCCGAGCAGCGGGTCCACGAAACGGCCACTGTCTTCGACCGACTGAACGCGTCCGTAAGGACCCGTATCTACGAGGGAATGGGACACACCGTCAACCAGGACGAGATTGCGACGGTCTCAAGCATGATCGACGACGTCCTCGAAACGACCGATTCTTCGGTGGAATGACGTTCCCGATAGTCGGGACGGAGTGTCTCCTCCGATCGATTCGATGCGGTTTGTGCGTACTCGAGCCCTCCAATTGGGATTTGCTGTATCCCACTCTCTCCCCGGAACCAGTACCGCAGTCAGCGAAACACTAGTACCGTAGCCGAACAAACCGTTCCAGAGCCGAATCGTGGCTGGTATGGAATTACCCTGAGCGACGACCGGAATTATCTGTAACGGGGGTCGGAATTACCGTGAACGGGGTCGGAGTTAGAGCGGTGCCCCGACCAGGACGAATTTCGCCCGCTCGTCACTTCGATTGTGAATCTGTCTCGTCTCCTCAGCGTCGATCCGCAGGGCCTCGTCGGCCGACAGGTGCACGGTAGCGTCCGACAGTTCGACCTCGGCTTCCCCGTCGACGACGACGTAGACTTCCTCTTGCCCGTCGTGGGTGTGATCGTGTTCCTTGCCGCTTTCGCCCGGTTCGAGGGAAAGAACCGTTACCCCAACCTCGGTCGTCCCCAGGGCCGATTTCAAAAATCGCATGTCGCCGACCTCGGGGTCCACGACAGATTCCACGTCGTCTGGAGTCGCTTTCTCGTATCCCATGTCCGACGTCTCGGGCCCCGTGCCCTTCAAGACAGCGCTGATAGGTAGCATATCCCAGTAACCGACCGGTCTCGGTCGGCGTTCTCGAAGCAATTGTTTTAGGAAAGAGAGGTCCCTTGCGAGGATATGCGCCTCGAAGACGAAGCCTGGCCAGAGATCGATTCGGCACTGGAGGAGACGTCCCTCGCGCTTGTCCCCGTCGGATCGACAGAACAACACGGGCCCCACCTCCCGACGGGAACCGATTACTTCATCGCGAGGGCGTTCGCCCGCGACGCCGCAGAACGGACCGGTCAGCCAGTCACGCCGCCGATCACGATCGGCGCGAGTTCCCACCACCGCCAGTTCACCGGAACGACCTGGGTCGAGGCACCGGAATTTCGACAGTACGTCGAATCATTCACCCGGAACCTGGCGTTTCACGGGATCGACCGGGTCGTCTTCGTGAACGCACACGGCGGGAACGTCTCCCACCTCCGGGAGGTCGGCCGCCGACTCAGAAACGATGAGGTCATCTACGCGATCGAGTGGATGTGGAACGAAAGCATCCCTGACCTCGTCGACGACGCATTCGAGAACACCGGCCCCCACGGGGGTCCGAAGGAAACGGCCCTGATCCAGCACCTCCATCCCGATCTGGTCCACGACGACCGCCTCGAGGAGGCCAGGGACGGCGGGGTCCCGGACGTCTCGGCCGCGGAGACGAGAAAGTTCGGAGCCCGGACGTTCTACGATTCGATCGACAACACCGAAAACGGCGTCCTGGGTGACCAGACCGATGCCACGGCCGAGACGGGAGAAGAACTCTTCGAGGCGGCGAGCGACCAACTCGTGAACCTGATCGACTGGCTCGAAGACACACCGTTCCGGGATCTCATGCCGAAAGATCACGTGTGAGGGACTCGCGAGGTCGAACAACGGTGGGCGGAAATAGCGAGTGTTTCATGCACGGGTGTCTCTCACTGGTAAGACCAGGTAGACGAGGACGGCAACACCCACGCCGAGGAGCACCATTGCAGAAACCGAAATCGTGTACCGGAGTCCCCCGATATTGACGTATCTGAGAAGGGCGACGAAGAAAACGGTGCCACCGAACGCGGCGTACCCGGACACTGCCCGCCTGATCGCCGGCCCCATTCTCGAATGGGTGAAGATGATTCCAGTTGCCGCGAGCACACCCACGACGATACCAATCGGGAGGGCGATTATGGCCGAGAAAGCCACGTCAAGCGTTTCGATGAGAGCGACGGTAACGAGCAGAACCGTGCTGAGACCCGCGCCAAGCGCCCCGAGGACCGGTCTGATAGCCATGGTACAGCATTCGTGGTGGACCGAGATAGCCGCATCGAGAGAAATGGCTCACTGACCGTTTTCAAGGCCCGTCTTCCGGGAGACCGGATTGCTCCACAGGGGGACCGACAGATTGCTTTTCGGAGATACAGACGAAGTGGTATGCGTGAAACACAGGGGTTCTCACATGTACACTGTCGGATGAGAGTGCACCGTCGTGTCCACCTCCAGGCAGCAGTGGACAGGTTTTTTACCCGAAGGACCGATTTCAGGTCCAACGATGTCTCAGGGAGACTTCGATGGATACGGCGGCCGGTACGTCCCGGAGCCGCTCGAGGAACCGCTCGAACAACTCGCGACTGCCTACGACGACATCAAGGAAACGGCGGAATTCCGCGATGAACTCGACTCGCTCCTCGAGTCCTTCGCCGGACGCCCCACGCCGCTCTATCACGCGACGAAACTGAGCGAGCGCTACGGGGCCGACATCTACCTGAAGCGAGAGGACCTCCTTCACGGGGGTGCTCACAAGATAAACAATACCCTCGGGCAGGGACTGCTCGCGAAGAAGGCGGGGAAAGACCGCCTCATCGCGGAGACCGGAGCGGGCCAACACGGAACCGCGACCGCGATGGTCGGGGCACTCCTCGATATGGACACCGAGATCTACATGGGCCGGAAGGACGTCGAGCGCCAGAAGATGAACGTGTTCCGGATGCGCCTGATGGGTGCGGAGGTCAACGAGGTCACCAGGGGAGAGGAGGGCCTCGCGGATGCAGTGGACGCTGCCCTCGAGGATTTCGCTCACAACGTCGATGAGACGCACTATCTAGTGGGGAGCGTGGTCGGCCCCGATCCCTTCCCCCGGATGGTCCGGGACTTCCAGTCGGTGATCGGCCGGGAGGCACGAGAACAGTTCCAGGAACGGGTCGGCGGCCTCCCCGACGCTGCCGTGGCGTGCGTCGGTGGTGGCTCGAACGCGATGGGGCTCTTCCACGCGTTCCGCGACGACGACGTCGCCTTCTATGGTGCGGAGGGTGGCGGTGAAGGCGCGCAGTCGACCCGCCACGCTGCCCCGCTCGCTGCGGGTCGGGATGACGTCCTCCACGGGATGAAAACCAGAGTCCTGGAGGAGAACGTGACGGTCCATTCAGTCTCTGCGGGACTCGACTATCCTGGCGTGGGCCCCGAGCACGCAATGTTCAGGGCAGTCGGTCGGGCAGAGTATCGCGCCGTGACCGACGAGGAGGCACTGGAGGCGTTCCGGGACCTCTCCGAGGCCGAAGGAATCATCCCGGCCCTGGAGTCGAGTCACGCCATTGCCCTCGCAAATCGCCTCGCCGACGACCACGACACCATCCTCGTCAATCTCTCCGGTCGGGGCGACAAGGACATGGAAATCGCGGCTTCGGAGTTCGACCTGGGGTCGTAGGCCTTGTGTTGCGGGCCGAACAGGCTCCGGTCCGCTGTCCCATTCCCGAACGCAGGTGTGAAAGTCCGATGGGGATCGACTGTGTTGTTTTGGGTCCACATACTCCTGTCCGGGCCAGCGAGGGGACCGTGTCCCGTTCCTCGGGAAAATCGACCGCACGAACGGTGTCGTCCGCGAAAAACGATTAGCGGACGGTATACACGTTCTCGAACGTTCTCGTGGATCGATTTACGCCCTCGACCATAACCACCGGAGGTCCCTATCGAGGCATGAGGTACGAAACACATGCAGACACGATACCTGATCGCAACCGCGATCCTCGCAGTCGCGGCGCTCGCCATTGCGGTGCCTGCTGCGAGTGCGCACGGACCAGGGACATTCGCGGACGATTCGACGAACCACTCGGCCAACGTCACGGAGGCGTGGGCGTCCTACATGACAGAACACATGACCGAGGAGCATCGCGCCTGGATGGAACAACGCGGGATCTCGATAGACGAGATGGCAGAATACATGGCGTACAGGACCGGGACCTACCCGCCGTCCGATGACCGTGTACCTGTGCCCGGGATGGGACCGTACTGGAACCAGACGCTCGCCAACGAAACCGGCCCAGGCTGGGGATATCACCCCGATGGCTATGGACCGACTGGTCCAGGCACGTGGTCGCACATGGGACCGGGATGGCACATGGGCCCTGGGTTCGGAATGGACCCTGGATATGGTATGGGGCCCGCCTTCGGGATGGGTCCTGGCTTTGGAATGGGTCCTGGATATGGTATGGGGCGCGGATTCGGGATGGGAGCCTGGTCAGACTATCACGATGGACCGGGCGACGGGCAATACCCCTGGAGCGACGGCCAGAACCAGACCGACGAGAGCGTCGATTCCGGGTCAGGCTACGATAGTGGGCCTGGGTACGGCATGGGTCCCGGATATGGCATGGGGCCCGGATATGGCATGGGGCACGGATATGGCATGAGACACGGGTGCTGAGAGCCCTGTTATTGCCGGGATGTTGTGAGGAAGCCGGATGAGTACACGAAGGGCAGCGTTTTCCTAACCGCGATATTGAAATAGTGGAATACTCACGTTTTCCTGCGATACATTTACCGTAGTACCATTTCATTAAATTAGATTGAATTATTGTAATAATATTTTAAATCAAATTGTTAAGTTGTCATTATTAATTTACTTTTGCTAATTCATAATCATTCATTTTATATTCTATCAATTTTTATTTCAATTTTATTAATATATAAGTTTTTTCTTTTTAGTTGTTGATTGAAATGAGGACGTTCGATATTGACCGCCATCGTTATCGGTGTGTATACTCCCCCCACTCGATCGGCGGACCGCGAATCTGAACACTCATCTTCCCACCCTCCGAAGGATCGACAATGCCCGATCTCGACGACCTCGGCCGACGTCTCGCAGCGGCCTACCGGTCTGGGACCCGAATCGAGGCCCCGTCCGCGGAATACGATCTGTCGGTCGAAGACGCCTACCGGATTCAGTCGGCGTTCATCGAGGACAGAACAGAGCGCGGATCCAGTCCGGTCGGATACAAACTCGGATTCACCAACGAGACCGTACAAGACCAGTACGGGGTCGACGAACCGGCCTACGGCGTGCTCCTCGACGATACCGTCCTCACGGAGGGGACGGTCTCCGTTTCGGATCTGATCGATCCCAGGATCGAACCGGAAATCGCATTCGTGCTGTCCCGGCCACTCTCCGGCCAGGTGGCACCATACGAAGTCCTCGCCTCGACGCGGGCAATCGTCCCCGTGATCGAAATCGTCGATTGCCGGATCGACGGGCACCTCGACGCCGTCGACGCGATTGCGGACAACGCACTCGCATCGAAACTCGTCCCTGGATCGACGATCACTGATCCGACAGCAAACGACGTTGCGATGGAGAGCGTCCAGGTCCGAATCGGCGGCGACCCCGTGGAGTCCGGAACTGGCACGAACGTCCTCGATCATCCCGCTCGCGCCGTTTCGTGGCTCGCGGGTACACTCTCGGAACAGGGAGAACCCATCGCGGACGGAGAGATCGTCTCGACTGGATCACTCACGAGTGCGATTTCCGTCGAACCGGGAGACGTCGTCGAAGCCCGATTCGGGTCTCTCGGTTCGGTCACGATCGGGGTAACACAGTGATCGGTCAGGAATCAACGCCAGGTGTGGCCTGCGGGGTCGATCAGTCACCCACCCGTATCGGCCAGTCACCTACCGGTATCGGCAAGTAATCGATCCCGTATCTGGCCCGAACGAAAGCCGGTCGTCGATTCTCGCCGGTGCCCGATTCGGCAATTACGGGGGAGGATTCGTCGTGGCCCGGGTCGCTCGAACCCCCGTGGATCCTCGTGGGACGAAGAACTGGTCCACGCGATCACTTTCCGGCCGGGTCCGGGGGGTCTCGCCCGTACCGACCGAGATGGGCCACCGACGATAGCGGTTCGCGATCCTTCCGTCCCTCGAAGGACTCGACTGGCTTCGTCGGATACCCGAAGCCCGCGACGAGTGTGGTCGTGAGCGACTCGGGGTAGTCGAGAAACTCCCGTATCGCCGATTCGTCCGGTTCCGTGTAGATGCCCGAGGCCACGCCGCGGTCCCACGCCTCGAGTTGCATGTACGTAAGCGCCCGGCCGGCGTCGATCTCGTGGAAGTCGTAGGACGGATCGGTGAGAACCACGATCGCGAAATCGGCGTCACCGACCCACTGACCCGTGGGGCTCATCGCGGCGAGCCTGTCGAGGTCCGAGGGATCCTGGAGGAGGACGAAGTCCCAGTGCTGGAGGTTCCGGCCGCTCGAGGCGAGGCGTCCGGCCTCGAGGATCGCTCGCTTCGTATCGGTTGGCACCGATTCCTCCGCGTAGTCTCGAATGTCGAGTCGTGTCCGGATCGCGTCAGTAACGTCCATACTCGTGGACTCGAAACGAGACCAGTTAGTTGTGGTCCCTGCGGGAACTCGCCCGGAACCGCGATGCGTGGGGATCGGCCTCGGAGATGCGTGGGACCCGTCTCAGAGATGCGTGGGACCGGCCTCGGAGATGCGTGGAGATCCGCCTCAGAGAAGCCTGGCTCCCGAATCGCTGAGTCTCGTCCGCGTATCGAGGACGCCCTCCACGCCGGACGCTACCACCGTCTCCCCGACCATCGCCATCGTGGCACTCCCGCCTGCGGACTCGACCGACCGGACCGTCTCCGTGACGCGCCCGGTCTGGAGTCCCGACCGGATCGTGAATTCCCACGCGACCGAAAACCAGTCTTCGAGTTCGACGTCCGGTCGGAATCGGTCGAGGGCCGTCCGGCCCGCTGCTCCGATCCGGTCGAGGGCGTCCTCGTCTTCCAGGAGGTCAGGGGTCGAAATGGGGCCGACGGAAGTGTACTCGATCGGGTCACTCCGGGACCGATGACCGATTCCGTCACCGGTATTGAATACGAGTCCGCCCCGTTCCTGGACGAAGACGTCACCCTGGCCGGTCCCGGCCCGGAGTTCTGCCCGGTGTGCCGCTCGAACTATCCCGTCCCGGGAGGCATCGAGGTCATACAGGCGCCAGACCGAGAGCGCGGTCGCCAACGTCGCGGCGCCGCTGGCGCCGAATCCACGACCGATCGGAACGTCAGTTTCGATCTCGACGGTGGCCGTGACGCCGAGTTCCTCGAGGACGTTCTCGACGGGTTCGAAGTCAGTCTGTTCCCCCGCAACCGTGACCGTCGTGGTCGAGGACTGTGAACTCGTCACGGTCACGCCATCCGCCAGGGCGAAACTAACCCCAAGTGAGCCTTCCGCTTCGTCCGCCCGGGGGACGAACACCGTGGTGAGACTCGCGGGGGCGACTGCTCGTACTCCCATACCGCTCGTTTGGCCCTGCGGACTGTAAGAATACGGATACGGCGGTAATCGAACACACGGTTTTCCGGATGGCAATTGGAGCCGGGGGTGGACCGGACGTTCCCCTCCCCGATCGGCCCGTGGATTCCTGCCCGTATCGCTCCATGGTTGCAACGAATTCCAGGCGGCTCCCGTATCGAGAGGCAATTCGCTGATCGGTGTGCCGATGGGACCGGCCGGGTCGGTATTAATTTCGCCGGTCATATTCGTAACCGCTTTGCGACTCCCCGTCCTGAACCCACTGTAATGCCGGCACGCTCGCCGCTCGGAATCGCCGTTGCCCTCGGTTTCGTGGTGTTCAGTGCCATCGCTGCGACGGCCGGGCTCTACAAGGTGCTGGTGATCGGCTGGGCGGGGTTCGTCGTCATGGGTTCCGGTGCCCTCGTGAGCGCGAAAACGACGGGGCTCAAACGCACGTTCCTTCCCGCGTGGGGGTATGGACTCGCGAGTGGGGCAATGATCGTCAGTGCGAGCGTTTTCCTCGTTCCCGCCGCGGTCGAGCACCACGCGGCCGCCGGTGGGATCGGGATCGGACTCGGGATTCTGGTCGGATATATAAGCCACACGCTCGGTCACCGCCTGACACACGCCGACCTCCCGATCGAGCACACGACGTTGGAAATCGGTGCCCACGCTCTTGCAGCAGGGAGCATCATCGGTATCGTGTACGGAACGATGCCGCGACTCGACCTGTTGTTCGGTCTCGCTATCGTCTCACACAAGGGCCCGGCCGGATACGCCGCCGCCGAACGGCTGAATCGATTCGACAAACCGATCTCGGCCATCCTGTTCCCTGCCGGGGCGTTCGGCTCCGCGGCCATTCTCGTATCGCTCCTCTCGGTTCCGCCCGTTCCGGCGATCAACGGAATCATCTTCGGGTTCGGGGCCGGCGTCCTCCTCCACGTGGCAATGGACTTCTCGCCCCGCTGTGAGGTTGGTGGAGAGGTCTTCGAGGTCACGCCGGTCGGGGCCGACGCCCACAACCTCCTGGATCGGCTCCGCATTCACGTGGTAGCAAGCATGTCAACCGGGGCCCTGGCCGTATTGGCGGCGTGGGTGCTCCTGTCCGGCCCCTGACTGCTTCTCGACTGTCTCCCGGACCAGATAACACGCCCACGTCTTCCTTTTTTCACGAGTCCCCTTCGAGGAAGGTTGCAGTTTCCTCGACGAGGTCAGCGAACGTCCCCGGATCTCCCTCGAACAGTGCGTTAAGCACTTCGAAACGACCCAGCATGCGGTAGTCCTCGTAGAAGTCCTCCGCGACGTTCTCTGCGTTCTGGAACGCCGATTCGACGGATCGACCATTGATAGTGTCGTACGCGGTCTCGGCCGTCGCCTCCTGATCGTCGTCGAGTTCCTCGAGGAATTCCCGGATCGCCGCGTGCATCGAGTCGTGAGGCCCGTTCGTCATCCTTCAGGTACCGTTTGGTCCCCACGGAAATAACGATACATGGTGGTGGGTCGATTGTGCCATCCCCCTCCGGCGGGTCGAAACGAACAACCCCGACGATCAATCGGTCCCCGAGGAGAGGACCGAGGCCGAGGTCCGCCGACCGTGATGATCGGTACGATCAGGCGAGACGTCGGGTTCGAGCACGTACACGATACCGTCGTCTCGGACGGACCGCCGACAGCGGACGGCCGGTTCTGTGTCCCCGAGGCGGTTCCAGAGTGTCACGAGTGTCTCCGCCTGACCGAGGTTCGCGACTTCGATGGTGTCACCTGGCCCATCGAAGACCTCCCGGATGACCTGACAGCGTTCGTATGCCGTCCGGTCGACGGCGATATGAGGCATCTAGTGACACATACAGTCGCCGAACGGGATAGCCCCAACGTCCAATAATTCCACCCATTATATTCCAGGGCGCTGGCGGCGATAATTTCCCAGGGATGGGGAGTAAAGTGTCCGGGGATTCCTCATCCGATTTCCCGGGATATCGTTGTTTTCCCGGAAACGAAGGAGAAACAGGTATCAATCCCGGTCCGGATTCTCGCCGATCGAATACAGGAGGTACCCGACCGGGAGATAGAGGAGCACGGCGCCTGCAGTCACAGGATCCCCGTGAAACAGGCTCCACCCTGCCACCATGACCGCAACGACCAGCGTGAGCCCACCGAGCGTTTGTAAGGACGTTCCCGGAATGGTATTTCCCGACTGCACCGACTCTGACATGCTCGTCGTCACCTTGTTTCGCCCGAGATATAAGGGAATTGCCGGCGGCAAGATACTGTCCGGATCGTGATTGGCGATCCGTCCCGAGACTGTGTTCACAGTGGTGTGACGGTATTGAAAGACCCCTCTCCCCCAGCACAAACGGTGGATCTGAATGGAAGACTCACCGGCCGGGTGACGTGGACCAGACCGGAACCCCTTCCCCCGGCGGGATACTCGTGGAGTTCCCTATTCTCACCCGACGAGAAGAATGCGAAACCTTTTAGATGATTTGAAAAGAGGACACGACTGGAGGGTTGCACCCTCCGTGGTAAACGGCACCCGAAACCGGTCTCTCCCCCATCCCTTTCCCCCCGTTCCCGGTTTTTCCGTTTACCGTTTCGTTTTCCAGGTGCCGATTACACGGTCGGATAGAGTCGATTAGCGAGGGCGCCGGCAAACGAGCCCAATGGCTCGCCCGAAACACTACAGTCCTGTCCCGTGTTACCCCACGTGGCGGCGACTACCCACCGATCCACATGCCACCACTCTCACTCAGGAGTCCGGCCTTCGAGAACGGCGATCCGATACCGGACCAATACGGCTACACCGAACAGAACGTCAACCCACCCCTCGAGATCGTCGGGATTCCGGATAGTGCAGAAGAACTGGCGCTCGTGATGGACGACCCCGACGCAGTCGAACCGGCCGGGAAAATCTGGGATCACTGGGTCGTCTGGAACATCGATCCGGAGACAACCCAAATCCCCGAAGACTGGCGCCCGTCGAGGGCAACCGAGGGGCGAAACGACTTCGGCGAGACTGGCTACGGGGGACCGAATCCCCCCGACCGCGAGCACACGTACGTTGTCACCGTCTACGCCCTCGACGACACACTCGATCTCGAGAGGGGCGCGACGAAAGCCGACCTCGAATCCGCTATCGACGGTCACGTCCTTGCGCAGGCGACCCTCGAGGGAACGTATTCACCATAGCCGGGACTGCCTGTTCGACGTGCTGTGACGGGGCGCTTCAATGTGGCCGTCCCGTTATATCGTCTGGGGGAGTTCTGAACCGCTCTGTTCGTCCGTATGTGAGGCCCCGACGTCCATTCGTCGGAGAACCGGGCCCGCCCGCCAGATGCCCCGGGTACAATCCTCGGGTTCGAGCCACCCGTCGGCGGCGAGCTGCTCGAGAATACGCGTCGCGTCCTCGGGAGGGATTCCGTCGGCGGTCCGGACCTGTGCCTGTTTCACCCGCCCGAACGAGGCCGCCGTCCAGATCGCCCTCGCCGCGAACGACGCCCCCTCGTGCCCGGCTGCCATTTGAGAAATCTCCGCAGAAGGAGAACTTAATTACCCCGATTTCTCCGGGTGCGTATCAGATATATTGTATTTCTTGAGGCCTGACGGCGTCCAAAAACTGGGTGCGAGCGGCGGACTGGTACGTCCGCGCGAATCGATGCTCCCCCCACGGAGTGATGACGTAATGGCTTCTCGGCACACTCCAAGCCAGACGGTTTCGCTTGCGCTAGTACGTATATGTATCCGGGACAGTACAATGTATCCGGGACAGTATTCACGCTACCCATGACAGTACTCAGCGTCTCGATGCCAGAAGCGCTCCTCGACCGTCTCGACCGGTTCGCTGGGGAACACGGCTACACCGGCCGGAGCGAGGTCGTCCGCGAGGCGAGTCGCAATTTACTCGAGGAGTTCGCAGACGAACGACTGGAAGGTCGAGAACTCATGGGCGTGCTCACCGTTATCTTCGAGTTCGACACCTCGACAGTCGAAGAGCGGATGATCGAACTCCGGCACGAGTACGAGAAACGTGTAACAGAGAACGTCCACAGTCACGTCGGGAACCACTACTCCATGGAATTGTTCGTCCTCGAGGGGCCCCTCGCAGATATCTCCGGATTCGTCGGTCGCATTCGGGCAACGAAGGACGTCCGCTCGGTCGACTACTCGGTGATGCCGGTCGACGAGTTGTCATCGGAAATCGGGTGATTCCGGACCCGATCTGCACCGATGAGGGTTCGTCGCGATCAGGTGTGAACGGAACGACTCAATCCGGTCTCCTCGGGTGGTTACCTGGCCGGCGCGATGAGTTCGATCGGATGTCGAGGCGTTCGCTCGAGCAGCGAATCGATCTGGCTGTGACAGGACATGCCGCTGGCGAACACCTCCCGGTTTCGCATCTCCTGGGACGTCAACTGCCCCTCGACGACCTCGCCGACTTCCATGCTGACTTCGTAGTACTGCTCCTTGTATCCAAAGGACCCGGCCATACCACAGCACTCGACGTCGGTCTGGGCAACGTCGTACCCGAGGGTCTCGAGGACCGAGAGCGTCTCCGGTTCGAGACCGATGCTCCGTTGCTGGCAGTTGCTGTGATACGCGATCTCGTCGGTGCCGGTGGGACCCTGGAGCGTCGTGATATCGACGCCCGCTTCGGACAGTCTATCGATGTACTCCATAATTTCGAAGGAGTGCTCGGCGAGGCGCTCGAAGGACGACTCGTCGAGGAGGTTCTCGTAGTCCTGTTGGAACATCGCGGCGTCGGTGGGCTCGATGACGACGACGTCGAGGCCGTCGTCGATGTACTGGACCAGTTCGTGATACGTGTTTCTCGCCTTCTTCGTCGCGGTCTCGATCATCCCCTGTGAGAGCGAGGGACGACCGCTGTCCACCGGCTCGGACAGCCTGACTGCGACTCCCAGGGCCTCGAGGGCCCGGACTGTCGCCTTCCCGCGTTCGACGACCATGTAGTTCGTGTACATATCCGGGTAGAGCACCACTTCTCGATCGGGATCGGTCACCGTGGTCCCCCCGCGGGATTCGAACCAGTCGACGAACGTCTCGCGGCTGAATGTCGGCATCTTCCGTCGCTTGTCGACACCGACCGTCTCTTCCATCACGGTCCGGACCGGGCCGAGGTCCGTGGCCCAGTTCGAGAGCGGTGCGAACGTACTTCCCAGTTTGCCAAGGACGTCGAAATTGCCGAACAAGCGCTTCTGGATGTCGAGCGTCCCCGGTTCCTCGTCCGGGACGAGGCCCTCGACCAGGAAGTCGAAGTCGCTCTCCTCGCCCTCGTGGTTGAGCCGGTCCCGGACGACGTCGTTGATCCAGGGGATGTCGATTTTCACCGGGCAGGCTGTCGTGCACCGGTTACAGCCGGTACAGAGGTCGTTGAACTCCGAGGCACTCTGGAGTCCATGCACACCGGCTTCCCACCCGGCACCGATACCGCCGGTGTACGTCTCTCCGCCCCAGGCGTGTCCGCCGACCTGCTGGAAGTTCGCACAGACGTTATGACACGCACCGCACCTGATGCAGTACAGGGTTTCACGGAGATGTTCGTCCTCGCGCATCTCCATCCGCCCGTTGTCGATGAGGACGAGGTGGAATTCCCGGTCGTCGTCCGACTCCGAGAGGGACCCGTCGCCGAACGTGGGCGACTGGTTCGACGGGGTGAACAAGTTGACGTACGCGGTCATGTCCTGACCGGTCGTCGACCTGGCGAGTAACTGGAGGAAGGGCGCCAGGTCGTCGAAGGTCGGAAGGACCTTCTCGATTCCCGTAACGGCGATGTGGACGTCGGTTCCCTGGACGACCTTCCGGGCGTTCCCCTCGCTCGTTATCACGGCTGCCGTCCCGGTATCGGCGGTGAGGAAGTTTGCACCCGTCATCCCGATGTCGGCTTCCTTCATCCGTTCGCCGAGGAACTCACGGGCGAACATGGTGAGTTCCTCAGCGGTCTCGAGCGGTTCGTCCGGGTCGAAGTGTTCGTTGAACAGGTCCGCGATTTCATCGCGGGTCCAGTGAAGCGCTGGCCCGACCAGGTGGGATGGCTCCTCCTCCGCGATCTGGATGACGAAGTCACCGAGGTCGGTCTCCCAGATGTCGACCCCCGCCTCCTCGACGGCCTCGTTCATCTCGATCTCCTCGGAGGTCACCGACTTGCTCTTCACCATGGTCTCGGCGTCGTGATCGGTGGCGATTTGCTGGATGTACGTCTGGGCTTCTTCCTGGTCGTCTGCGATATACACGTGACCGCCCTGGGATTCGATCGCCTCCGTCAACTGGTCGATAAGTTCGGGGAGTCGCGCGATGGCGTCTTCCTTGATCGATCGAACCTCGTCCCGGAGGTCCTGGTAATCGTCGAGTTCGGCGACTGTTTCGTACCGACCCTCGTTGAACTCGGTGACGTTTGCGTAAATCGCCGGCCCTTCATCGTCCATTATCTGCCGGAGTCGTCGAGCCCGGCGTTCCCGTTCGGCGCTCATCGGTCGGTCACCACCACGACCGTGACGGCACGTGGACCGTGCGCCCCGAGGACGAGTTCGCCCATGTCGGCGGTCGCACTCGGACCCGTTGCGATGATCATGTTCCGTGGCAGGTCCTGCTGGTCCTCCCCGATTTCGTTGACCGCGGTTCGCATGTCCGGAAGAATAGCACTCTCGGCGACCACCGCGACGTGTTCGTTCGGGTAGAGACTCACGGGTTCGTTCCCGGTATCGTTCCCGTCTATAACGATCGATCCGTATTCGGCAATCCCGTACCTGGCCGTCGTCACACCTGTCGCCGCCGCGTCGACGTCCTCCCGTGTCGGATCGAGATCGATGTCGACGGAGAGCGACTCGAGATCCAGATCGACGACGTCGTCGATCGGCACCCCGACCGCCGGTTCTTCGACGACCTCCTCGAGGGTTGGCCCGAGTTCGTCTGCCGTAGTTTTGACGACGTCGGCGTCGTGTTCCAATACACCCGACTCGAACGATGAGACCACCGTGTCCATGTATTCGAGGTTGTCGGAACACGGTAATGAATCTGTATATAATCCCCACACATCGGGGATGTCTGTTCCGTCCCGGAGTCGTGGTGTGTTTGGATCGGTTTCTCCGGTGCAAGACAGGTGATCGACCGGGATTGTCCGGGGTATGGACCAACAGGGCAAATGGAACGGC
>JBDGTL010000033.1:0-4917 GCA_042216905.1 Halodesulfurarchaeum sp. | reverse complement strand
TAGTTATATATTTAATAATGTTCATCAACTTTTTATTTTCTTTTTATCAATAGTTTGTGAAGTTAATCGCCTTTGTACATCCAGTAAAATTTTCTAAATTTTTTGTAGCAAGGGTTCGTTTTATTCACACCACCTCGATTCACTAATTATTGGTGTAGATACCCTTCTCCAGGATACTGTGTTTTTGCCTCCCGAGTGGGACGTATTCGATGTCTCCTTGCGAGTGCTGTCCGCACCAACCCTCGCTGTGTCACATCCAGTACGTATCCGTCTCGTTTCCCGGGAGACGTCGACACCAGACGGGAGAGCGGCCACATCCACAAACACGAATCGTCGAGCCCAATTCCGATAGAAGGATCGCACAGATAGCGGCTGTAAGCACAAAATCCAGGTATAGAGCGGCTGATGAAAGCGTATTTGTACATTTATTGTCTTCGAGTCGTAACCGTCGTTTCATGGCATATCGGCCAGGTCCGGATTCCGATCCAGCGATGAGCGATCGGGCGAACTTCGACTACACGAGCGATACTGTAGAACGCCCAGAATTAGCGGCGGACCTCGACGCCCTCGTCGACGGCGACGTGCGGATGGACTCCTACTCCCGACAATTATATGCGACTGATGGAAGCGAACACGAGGTCCTGCCGATCGGGGTCGTCCGGCCCGTCTCGACGAAGGACGTCGAGAACGTCCTCGAGTATTGCTACGACAACGAACTCCCGGTCCTCCCCCGGGGCGGGGCGACCAGCCTGGCCGGACAGACGACCAACGAGGCGATTGTTCTCGACTTCAAGGCACACATGAACGACTTCCTCGGCTTCGACGAGGACGCGGAAGTCGCCCGCGCCCAGCCGGGGATCACCCTCGCCGAACTGGACCACCACCTCGAGGACGCCGGCCTCCACTTCGCTCCGGATCCAGCCTGGGGCGATAAGAGCGTTCTCGGCGGCTGTATCGGGAACAATTCGACGGGCTCTCACTCCCTCCAGTACGGGATGACCGACGCGTACACGGAATCGCTCGAGGTCGTCCTCGCCGACGGCACGGTCACCCAGTTCGGATGGATGGACCTCGACGAACTCGAGACCGCGGCCGATCCCGAGGGCGACTTGGAGGAGCGATTCTACGATGAGATTCTACGAGTGCTCGACGAGGACGCAGACGATATCCACGAGAAGTACCCCGATCTCAAGCGGAACGTCTCTGGATACGCGTACGACAGGTTGCTGGAGGAAGCCGAGGAACGCGGTGAAGTCAACGTCGCCCGCCTGTTCGCCGGAAGCGAGGGGACCCTCGGGGTAATCACCGAGGCTGAAGTCAGTCTCGAACCGCTCCCGGAAGAGACCTCTATAGCCATGCTGGCCTACGAGAACGCCCAGGACGCGATGCGGGACGTCTCCCCCATCCTCGAACACGACCCGGCCGCCGTCGAAGTAATGGACGACGTCTTCCTGGACCTCGCCCGGGACACCGAGAAGTTCAGCGAGCTTGTCGGGATCCTCCCCGATGGGACCGATTCGACACTTCTCGTCGAGTTCTTCGCCGAGGACGAACAGGAGGCGAAACAGAAGGTGGCGGATCTCGTCGCGGACCGGGTGCCGGGTGGCGAGACCGAACTCGAACCGACCGACGGTGCGTCGTCGGCAACCGGCGGTGAGACGTTCGCATTCGAGGCCCTCGAGGCGTACACGGAGGAGCGGAAGGCCGACTTCTGGGAGATGCGAAAGGCAGGTCTTCCGATCCTCCTCTCGCGAACGGGTGACGAACGACACCGCTCGTTCATCGAGGACACCGCCGTTCCTGCCGAGAACTTGCCCGAGTTCGTCTCCGATTTTCGCGACATCCTCGACGACCACGACACGTTCGCCACCTACTACGCCCACGCTGGCCCGGGCGTCCTCCACATCCGGCCGTTGTTGAACCTGAAGACCGAGAAGGGCGTGGCCGCGATGGAGTCCATCGCCGAGCAGGTCACGGACCTGGTCATCCAGTACGATGGCTCGGTCTCGGGCGAGCACGGGGACGGACGGGCCCGCACCCAGTGGAACAAAAAATTCTACGGCGAGGACCTCTGGGAGTCGTTCCGATCGCTCAAGGAATCGGTCGATCCGAAGTGGCTCCTGAACCCCGGACAGGTCTGTGGATACGAGGACGGACCGACCGACCTCACCGAGGACCTCCGCTACGGGCCGGACTACGACTTCGAGGTCCCCTTCGAACCCGCGCTACACTGGGAGAACGACAACGGGTTCCAGGGCATGACGGAGCTCTGTCACGGTTGTGGTGGCTGCACCGGGTATCAGGACACGACCGGCGGGACGATGTGT
The DNA here is from genome assembly GCA_042216905.1 of Halodesulfurarchaeum sp. Lineage (GTDB taxonomy): Archaea > Halobacteriota > Halobacteria > Halobacteriales > Halobacteriaceae > Halodesulfurarchaeum. The sequence continues at coordinate 2,590 of JBDGTL010000033.1, read as the reverse complement.
CCGACCTACCGTGCCGCAGAGGAGGAGATCATGAGCACTCGGGGTCGGGCGAACATGCTGCGGTCGGCGATGAACGGGAACCTCCCGGACGACCTCCTCTCCGAGGAATTCATCCACGAAGTCCTCGACCTTTGCATGAGTTGCAAGGGCTGCAAGATCGATTGCCCGTCGGGCGTCGATATGGCGAAACTCAAGGCGGAGGTGGAGTGGGAGTACAAACAGCGAAACGGCGCGTCGCTCAGGGACAAACTCTTCGCGAACGTCGAGGACCTCCTGGAACTCGGAAGTACGTTCTCGCCGCTGTCGAACTGGGCGAAGGACCTGCCGGGGGCGAAACTCGTCCAGGAGCGCGGACTCGGCATCGCCCGGGAGCGCGATCTCCCCGATTTCAAGTCCACGACTGTACAGGACTGGTTCGAGCAGCGCGGTGGGTCTGCGGTTCCCCGGTCCTCGGCCGAGCGGACGGCCGTGTTTATCGCAGACCCCTACACGAATTACATGTATACCGATCGAGGCAAGGCCGCCATCCGGGTGCTCGAGGCTGCGGGCGTCCACGTCGAAGTGTCAGAGGAGGTCACGGATACCGGCCGTCCCGCGTATTCGAAGGCCCTCATCGGTCAGGCACGGGAGACGGCCCGGTCGACCGTGGACTCGCTGGCCCCGCGCGTCGAGTCGGGGTGGGACGTGGTGAGCGTCGAGCCCTCCTCGTCCGTGATGATCCAGGAGGATTATCTCGACCTCCTTTCCGGCGAGGACGTCGAGGCCGTCTCGGAGAACACCTACAGCGTCTTCGAATACCTGGACGCATTCGGCCTGGACGAGAACCTCGAAATCGCGGAGACAGGCGACCCCTTCACCTACCACGGCAACTGCATGCATAAAGGAACGAACCGGGAGCATCACGTTACCCAGGTCATGGAACGTCTCGGCTTCGACGTCGACCAACTCGACTCGACGTGCTGTGGGATGGCCGGGAGTTTCGGCTACGAGAAAGAACACTACTCCGTCAGCAAATCCCTGATGGGGATCCTCGAGGACCAGATTCACGACAGTCCGGGTGAGGACGTTGTCGTGACCGGTGCATCCTGCACGATGCAGGTCGGCGACATGCCATCGCAATCCGGGAAGCCGGACCACGCCGTGAAGCGACTCGATGCGGCGATAAAATAGTCGGCTTTCGTCGATTTCGAGGGGGCGCCTGACCCGGGATACTTCCCGGGGCGGACTATAGTCCCCGACCCCCGTGGTATCACGTCTCGGAGAAGCCTTATCCCCATTCGCCGGGTACGGATTGTCGTAATGGCAACAGGTACGGTCGACTTCTTCCACTCGCGGAAGGGGTACGGTTTCATTTCGACGGACGACGCGGACGAAGACGTTTTCTTCCACATGGAGGACATCGAAGGCCCCGATCTCGAAGAGGGCCAGGAGGTCGAGTTCGACATCGACCAGGCACCGAAGGGCCCACGGGCAACGAATCTGTCACGAGTCTAAGGTAACTCGTAACGAGTCTACGATGACTCGTCACGAGTCGAGTCTGATTTCACTCCTCACGAGTCGGGTCTGGAGGAGCGAGTATCGTCGCGACGGCGTTCGGACGCCTCGCAGCGTATCATTTTCGAATACTGGTAGGGCTGTCCGTGACACCTCACTGAGATACCTGCCTTCGCCGTCTTCCCCTCCCCAGTGGCTTCGTTTTTATCGTCGTAGGCCGAACGCCCGGGTATGAGCGATCTGAATCTGGATCAGTCCCAGCTCCAGCGGTATTCCAGGCACATCATCATGGACGGTGTCGGGACTGCGGGCCAGCGGGCACTTCTCGAGTCGGACGTGCTCGTGGTGGGGGCCGGTGGCCTCGGGTCACCGGTCATCGCCTATCTCGCCGCGGCGGGAGTGGGTACGATGCACATCGTCGACGCCGACGTCCTCGAACGCTCGAACCTCCAGCGCCAGGTCATTCACACGGACGCCGACGTCGGCCGGCCGAAGGTCGAAAGCGCCCGCGAGTTCGTCGAGTCGCTCAACCCCGACGTCGACGTCCACACTCACGAGGTCGAACTGGGGCCGGAGAACGTCGGTGACCTCGTCGAGGGACGTGATTTCGTGGTCGATTGTTCTGACAACTTCCGCACGCGGTACATCGTCAACGACGCATGTACGCTCGCGGGGATTCCATTCGCCCATGGGTCGGTGTATCGCTTCGAGGGACAGATCACGACCTTCGATTCCGACGGTGAGGGGCCGTGTTATCGGTGTCTCTTCCCGGAAGCCCCGCCCGAGGATCAGGCCCCGGATTGCTCGACGGCCGGCGTCCTTGGCGTACTTCCCGGAACGGTCGGAACGATCCAGGCCACAGAAACCATCAAGGGGTTGATCGAGGCCGGTACGTCGCTCGACGGCCGCCTCGTCATTTACGACGCGTTTGATCTGACGTTCGAGGAGATCGAGATTCGACCGGATCCCGACTGTCCGGTGTGTGGCGAGAACCCATCGATCAGTTCGGTGGGCGACGTCGAGTATACCGGTTCCTGCGCCATTGAATAATATCAGCGGGTGCGGATCGTTTCAGCAACGATTTCCTGCGAGACCC
>JBDGTL010000082.1:36188-37630 GCA_042216905.1 Halodesulfurarchaeum sp. | reverse complement strand
ACTAAAATCCCCAGTCGCCCCTTTTCAACGTGAAAAATCCTTGCCTCATTTGAATAGGGAAGATCCTTTTTCGCCTGATCTGAATGGTGAATATCATTTCGCCTGATTTGAATGTCGAATATCATTTCGCCTCATTTGAATGGGAAAAATCCGTATCCCATTTTCCCCTTGACGGATGCGAAAAACCAGTGCCGTTCCTCTCGAATCGGTTCCGTTCTTTCCCGAAAAAGCGGGGTGAACTGCCCTACCCTACTCGCTCACGGCTGACGCCGTTCGCTCCTTGAGGGAGGGGGCTTAGCGCCTGCATTCAGCTAAACTGGGCTTAAGAGTCAACAATCGACGTCAACTCCGATGAACACGACGACAGGGTAATCCGGCTTTTTGCCCCCCGAGACGTGTACTAGTGATCGAATAATGAGTCAGAAGCGAACTCTTGCGTGGCTGTTGTCGGCCCTCTTGGTCTTCAGTATTGTCGGCCCAGGGGTCGTTTCCGCCCAGGAATCGATGACGATCCAGGTGACCCAGAGTCCCACAAACGGGGTCGCCATCGTCTCGATCAGTAACAGTAACACGGACGACCCGATCGAAGACGTGAACGTCACGGTAACCGCCAACGAGACGTACAATGGTACAGGTGAGTACGTAACGGACGACTCCGGGAACGTCACCCTCCCCGCACCGAACGAGACGGTCTCCGTTACACTCAACGCGACGAAGGGGTCGCTGAACGATACTGTTACCGAAACCCTGGTGCCGCTGTCCAAATCCCTGGACGTCGCCATCTCGCAAAACGAGTCGACCGGGACAGTGACCATCACGGTCGAGCAATACGGAGAGCCAATCAACGCGAGCGTCACCGTGTCCGCGGACGACTATGAAGAATCGGGCGAGTACCAGACTGGAGACGACGGGACCCTCTCGCTCGCTCCACCGCAAAAACAGGTAGAGGTGACCGTTACCGCACAGAGCGGAAACATCACCGCAACCGAATCGGCGGTGCTCGACCCGCAAGATCTGATGCTCGACGTGTCCCAGGACGCCCAAAACTGGGTCATCATTGAGGTCACGGCGGGTGGATCCCCGGTCGACGGGGCGAACGTGACCGTCGAAGGAAACTACTCCGAGGCGGGAAGCTACGTGACCGACGACGCGGGCACAGTCGAACTCTCCCCGCCCGAGAAGAATGTAACCATCACCGTGACCGCGACGTACGGCAACAAGACAGTCACCGAACAAGAACGGATCGAGGCCGTCCAGGTCAACCAGACCCGGCCGTTCGGCCTCCAGCTGGTCAGGTTCATCCACGCCCTCCAGGCCCACGGCGTCGACGGTCCGATGGGCCAGGAAGTGTCCCAGTTCGTCCACGCGTTCAACCCATCGAGTGCTGACGACGACGCCGGACCGCCGGAAGAGGCGGGTCCACCTGAGCACGCAGGTCCGCC
>JBDGTL010000082.1:0-36088 GCA_042216905.1 Halodesulfurarchaeum sp. | reverse complement strand
CGGGTCCACCTGAGCACGCAGGTCCGCCAGGGAACGCGGGACCACCAGCCGTCGCTTCTTCGAACGACGATTCCCAAACGTCCGATGAAGGTAACGAGTCCGAGCCAATGGACGTGGAGGAAGCAGAAAACGAAAGCGACACGTCGGCTGATGAACACGGACCACCGGCTACCGTCCCAAACAACGACAGTTCGGATGACGGCAGCGAAGACGAAATAGAAAATAATAGTAATAATAAAAAAGAAGGACCCAACGAAAACAAAAATAGTGACAAAAATGAGAAAACAAACAATCACGGGCCACCCGAAAACGCCGGTCCGTCCGGAAACCCCGGTACCGGTCCCCCCTGGGATCGTTGAGACGCCTGGAACGCTTCTGTGACGTCACGGGCGTTACCCGCCGACGGTGAATACGATCGACAAACGATTCGGGACGTCTCCTTTTCGATTGCCGTACTCCGGTCGACAAGCCGCCACCAACCACGACCACCACACCGGATCAGCGTGATCCCAGACCGGGTCACAGAGACCGTCAAAACGATATACCGTCCCCAACCACAGACGGACGAATGCTCGAGTTGGAGCACCGGTTCCGGGTATTCGACGTCCACGCCCGCCTCCACGCCGGACCGGGGCGGCCGATTCGCGGCCGGACTATCAGTGCGGAGGACCTCGAGCGGGAGAACCACCAGGCGGGCATCGTTCGGGCGGTCGTCTTCCCGGAAGCACAGAAGGGGGAGCAGGGATATCTCAGAGCGAACAATGCCGTGGCCCGGCAGGTCGTGGACCGTCCCTTTCTCGCATTCGCCCGGGTCGACGGCCCTCGTGACGTCGAAACAAGTCCCGGTGCCCGAATCAAGAACCTCGCGGTCGCGCGCCGGGACTGGCAGACGTCCCCGGACGACATCGAACAGTACGCCTACGACGACAGGTTCAACGGTTTCAAACTCGATCCCACCCGAGACGGGTTGCCGAAGGAGGACGTCCTCGACGTCCTCGAGGACGTGGGCCTCCCGATACTCCTCCACGGTGGGAGGAACTTTCCGCCGAAGGCCATCGAGGACATGATCCTGGAACGGAATTTCCCCGTGATCCTCGCGCATTTCGGAGGGTATCCGCTGGATCGATCCATGATGGTCGACGCGATCGACCTCCTGGACCGCTTCGATCAACTCTATCTCGACACGAGCGCCGTCCGGTACCGCGAGTTGCTCGAACGGGCCATCATGGAGCACCCCGACCGCATCCTCTTCGGAAGTGGCGTCCCGACCACGCACCCGAACGTCCCCGTCATGGAGATCCTCACGCTCGACGTCCCCGAAGACGCGATGAAACGGGTATTCACGAAGAATCCCGCCAGGGTAATCCCCGCTCTCGAAGAAGCGCTCTGACTCCCGAGGGTCCTCCGATTCTTCCGGCGGTGAACTGGGGTTACAGGTCGTACTTCGCGACGGGTCGGTCGACCGTCGAGGAGACCCCGTTCGGGTTGCGCCGGGGCGACCGGTCGGCCATTCTGGCTGCGATGCCGTCCTGGACACCTACCGCCGAGTTCGTGAGGACGGATCGTCCCGTACCGATCCACTCCGAGGGTTTGCCGTCGCCGCGAACGACCTCCCAGGCTTCCCGCACCCCGTCACCGACGAGGTGGCGGGCGAGTCGATAACTCACGTCCACGCCGAACCCGTAATTCTTCGTGAGACGGTACGCAAGCGAGCGGTACTTGAGTCCCATGACGGTGGAGGGGGCGTCGTCCCCGACGCGGTGAAACACGTCGTCGGCTTCCTCCCGGAGGACCACCATGTCTCGCTGCCAGACGACACGTCTAGAAAGGCTCGCGAGTCGGTGCGCGGCGTCCCGCGAGGCGCCAGTATGGAGGTATTCGTCGAAGCCGTCGAGGAGTTCGACGACCTCGCGGTCGAATGCCACGTTACCCCCGTCGAAATAGCGGACCGTCTCGCCCCCGATCTCCTCGGTCTCGAGCGATTCCGTCGTGACCCCGCCGTTCACCCGGCGGTGGACTGGCCCGGTCACCACGGCGGCCCCACTACCCATCGCGGCGTCGATGGCGGCCACCCACCCTTCCTCGATCCGAGTGTCCTGCCCGACGAAACTGACTACGTCGCCGGTCGACGCCGCGATTCCGGCGTTCCGGGAGGCGTTGAGATTTCGCTCCGAAAGTTCGAGAAGGAGGTCCGCACCCGAGTGATCGCGGACAAGTCCGGAGGTTCCATCAGAAGAGGGACCGTTGACGACGATGACCTCAGCATCCGGTGCCGACGCTTCGAGGGCATCGAGCGTGCCCTCGAGGCGTTCCTGAGCGTTGAGCGTCGGCACCACGACCGAGAGGTCCATAGATTGGGACAGTCCGTCACGCGGTAAAAGCGCCTCGGGTTCGATGACGAAAGGACGAAGCCGATGTTCGATCGGTCCGGTGACTCAGTGGGGCGGGCCGCATGCTCGGGACTCCTGGGGGCCCGTGGGTCGCCTCACAGCGTGACCGGGCCAGAACTCCAAGTCTCATTGGTTCTCCTCCACTGTCTCCCTGTGGCTTCGTTCGATCCGGTCCGGAGTGTATTGTCGTGTGGTGATAGTTCAGGGAAATAAAACGTTCCTAAACGAGACGGCCGTCAGGGCACCGAAACGTTCCAGTACGAGACGGACGCGAACTGCTCGCCAACGGGATGATCGACGATGGTGCTATCGACGTCCCGGAGCCCGTCCGCAATCCAGTCCGGGATCTTCCGGTAGAGACCGTAGGGGATGACGAAATCGTGCTCCTCACCGTCGAGTTCGAGGTCCACCTCGTCGATAAGCGTCCGGACTTCGTCGTCGGAGTAGAGCCGCGATCCCATGGGAAGGAGCCAGTTGTAGGCCGTTCGGGTGCTCTGGGCGTTGAACGTATCGAAGAACACCTGTTCGTTCGACACGCGGGCCATCTCGGAGAGGAACGTCTCCGGTGTATCCGCCAGGTGGAAGAACCGCATCGCGAAGACGGCGTCGAAGTGGTCGTCGGGGTATGGGAGGCGTGCCGCATCACCTCGCATGAACTCGATGTGATCGAGGACGTCGGCCCGTTTCGCTTTCTCCCGTCCTTGCTGGAGCATCGCCCCCGAGATATCGATGCCAATGATGTCGGCATCGCGCTCGGCGAGCATGACGGTAAAGCGACCTGTCCCACAGGCGATTTCGAGAATCTGTCGGTCCGCGACGGGCTCGAGTGCGTCGAGAACCGCCCGCTTTTCCCGCCGATCGATCAGCCGACCCCCACGAGAGAACCGTTTGTCCTCGTAGGATTCGGCCACCTCGTCGGCCTGGTACCATTCCTTCCCTTTCACGTTGGACACACCTACTCGACCATGAAATAAAACCGTACTGGAAGTCCGTGAGTCGGGTTCGGTGGAACGCCGAAACGATTCCGATTCTCACTCCTCGAAAAGCACGACACGGGTTTACTGTCCCGCAAATACGAATTACTGGCATACTGACCTATGGCCTCGGGGGGAGTGAAGACGAATATTCTCGGACACGAATCGACAGTAGAGTACTCGCCGGACTGGGCCGGCTACGGAATCGTCGCAATGCGAGTCGGTCTCGGGTGGATGTTCTTCCACGACGGGGTTAGCCGAATCCTCGCTTCGTCGTGGAGTGCAAGCGCGTACCTCGCTGGACTATCGGTATCCGACCCCTTCGCCGTTTTCTGGAATTGGGGTGGGGCGAATGCCACCTGGATTATCGGCCCGATGCTCACCTGGGGATTCGCCGCCGTGGGGTTCGGACTCATGTTCGGTGCGTTCCTCAGGCCGAGCGCACTCCTGGGTGCCACCTTCATGCTCCTCCAGTGGTCCATGCACGTGACACCGACAGAGACGTTACTCACCCGTCATCTGGTCTATATCCTCTTCCTGTTCGGTCTTGTCTCGCTCGGAGCGGGACGGGTCGCCGGCCTGGACGCGCTGTTCGAAAACCATCCCGCTCTCCGGACCGATCGATCGCTCCGGTGGCTGTTCGGGTAACGCGATCCGCTCGATCGCGATAGGGTCGAAAACTGGATTCTTGGCACCCGATGAGTACGAATTATCTGCCTGTGGAGACGGGTGAGAACCGGGAGAGCGAGAGAGAGAGAGAAATCGGGAGAAATCGAGAGAACCAGACACACGAGGAGAGAAACCAGGAGAGCCGTGAATACGGCACCAGAAAATGTTGGGCGGGGGAACGGGAGAGGGAGAAAGAAGAGAAGAGGAGAAATTGGCGAGACGAAAAACAGGAGAATGGAACACCCTTTTTCGACTGTCGTCGAAATTAATATTATATAAGGTATATAGTCACACGTATAGACAACCTTTACCTTGGGCGATGAGAGACGCACCGGATATGAGCACGAGCGCAGTCCATGACGCATCCCCGATCGAATCGGACGACGAATTTCGCGAGCGGCTCCGGGAGCTACCGCCGAGCGCCAAACTCGTCGCCAAAGTCCTCGAGACCGACGAACCCCTCTCACAGGGCCAACTCGCAGAGGAATCCCTCCTCCCCGATCGCACCGTCCGGTACGCCCTCACTCGTCTTACCGACGCCAACCTCGTCGAATCCCGGTACAGTTTACGGGACGCACGAAAGCAAGTATACTACCTCAACCACTGATTATTCGACGATTTCCGGACGGGTTTGGTCGTAATATATAGTTCGTTTTTGATGTTTTAATCGGTAATTTATTAATATAATTTGTAAAGTCATATAATTTTTCATTTTATTATTTTATATCCTTCATGTATATTATTATATAATACGTATTTGCAATTCATTTTAAGTAACTTAAGTGATGACACCATATTAATTTTCCATGTATTTCATTAGGTATCAACCTATACATAACTATCATATTCGATGAAAATTTTCATATATGGTATAATTGTATCTATGTTGGTCATTCGAGGTGGAGACCATATTTCGTCGTTCGTCGTCCATATCGTCTCCCCCTCCCCCGCATTTTTCACGGTGTGCGTCGTTCGATATCCTGTGATCGAGCGGTTCGAGATTCCAGTGTCGGAACCGGCCCCGACGGGTCATACGAACGCGTACCTCCTCGAAGGGGCCTCACTCCTCGTCGATCCCGCCGGATCGATCGATGAATTCGACCGGAGTCCGGGTCCCGTCGAACACGTCGCGGTGACCCACACCCATCCGGACCACGTGGGAGGGGTAAAAGAACTGGCCGAGCGATTCGGTACGACCGTCTGGGCGAGGGCCGGACGTGAAGCCGATTTCGAATCGGCAACGGGCGTTGTTCCAGATGCCACGTTCCGGGAGGGTGATACCATCGGCGATTCCGGGACCGTCCGGGTCATAGAAACCCCCGGACACGCCCCGGAGCACGTGTCCTTCGCCGTCGACGGGGCCATTCTTATCGGGGACCTTGCGATGGCCGGGGACAGCATCTGGGTCGGAGAACCGGACGGGGACGTCAGGGCGTACCTCGGCAGTCTCAGGCGCATTCGAACGATGGACTTCGACGTGGCCTATCCGGGTCACGGACAACCGATTACGACCCCCCGACAGCGATTGGAGCGAATTATCCGCCATCGACTCGAGCGTGAGCGACGGATCGAGGAGGCCGTTCTGGACGGACGCCAGACCCCAGAGGAAATCGTCGAGGCCGCCTACGATTCAGTGCCGTCCGAGGTCCGGGATCTCGCCATCAGGTCAGTTCGCTCGCACCTCGAGAAACTGGTCGTCGAAGACCGAATCCGTTGGGACGGGGCGGTCGCGGGACCGGGCGAGGACGCCCGGAGAGATTCCCCGATGGGATAAGTACCGTCGGGTTCCAGCAGAGGTATGGAGCGCCTGGAAACCGTCCTGTATCGCGCCAGGAATCTCGACGTCGCGGAACTCGGAGAAGCGGTCCAGGCGATCGGATTCGAGTGCACGAGATGTGGCGCGTGCTGTTCGCGTTCTGGGAATGAGGCACACGTCGCGACCGTTTTCCCGCGGGAAATCAGGGAGATCAGGGCCGAAACCGGCCGGGCCTTTCGTGAGGTCGCACGACCGATTCCGTTCGGTCTCGAGGGTGACTCCGGTGAAACGTTCGAATGGGCACTCCAGACTGACGACTGCGGCGATTGTACGTTTCACGAGACCGACAATCCATCCGGGAGTCGTTGTGGGATCTATTCATCCCGACCGCTCATCTGCCGGACCTACCCCTTCGACGTCGATCTCGGGTTTGGCGGGGATCGCCTCGAAGCCGTCGCGGAGCGGTCGGGAGACCTGATCGCCTACGAGTGTCAGGGCCTTGGGGAACCGATCGGACGGGAACGGGCAAGGTCCCTCGCGGAAACCGTCCGGGAACGTGCGATCAGGGACATCGAGGAGGCGATAGCCGTCCGTGACCAGTACGAACCGGTGAGCGGTGATCACGATATCGTCGTTCACGACTCCGAGGGAGCGAAGAAACCGGATGGAACGCCGATCCATGGACGGGGCCCGTCGAGCAATAAGGACTAAGAGAGGCCCGGTATTCGGTGCAAACGGGTGTTTCCACATGGAAATCTCTGATGAACTCCTCTGTCTGTTCAATGCCGAGATCGAGGGGGCCGAGGACGGCTACACGGTCGAGGTCCCGAAACGGGAGATCGAGAACGGAACCCTCGATCCGGGAACGATTTATCGGATAGCTGTCATTTCCCGGCGGGAGCCGGAATCCGAGGAATCAGAGTCCTCGTCTGTCCCGCCGGAACCCCAGCCTCCGGTCGAGCAGGGCGAGATCCGGTACGTCGAAATCGAGGACATCGGGAAGCAAGGGGACGGCATCGCCCGCGTCGAGCGAGGCTACGTCATCATCGTTCCCGGGGCCGAAACGGGAGAACGGGTCAAGGTCGAGATCACCGAGGTGAAATCGAACTTTGCCGTGGGCGAGGTGATCGAAGAACACTTCGACTGAGGAACGGAACCGGACACGTTCGACCCACCGGCGGGAACTCAGTCGGGTGCCCGAGAAAACGGAGCGAGGGCCTCGCTCCCGGGCATGCCGGAGAGCGTCTCGTGCGGTCGGTTCACCACAATGTCGCCCGCTGTCGCGTCTCCGATTCCCGGGACGGCCGTCAACTCGTCCATCGAGGCGGCGTTGACGTCCAGGGGGTAGGGGACGCCGGTGACCGATCGATACCCGTGGTCGGTCACCGCGACGTCCACCGTGGTACCGAGTGGATACTCCTGGGGCAGGCCGACCAGCAGGGGATACGTACCGAGTTGCCGTCCGAACGTCCGGCCGTTCTCGTGATATTCTAGATGGACGTCCGGGAGTATCGTACCCGTCGGGGCAACGCGAGACAGCATCTCGTTATCGATTTCCTCACGGACAGTGCGCTTGTACCGCTTGAATCTATCCCGGTGGTTCTTCGCAATCTCGGTGCCGACATCAGCCATATCTGTCCCCTCGAACGTCATCACCTGTCGAATGTTGATCCGGCGCAGGAGCAATCCCGCATCGCGGATCCGTTCGAGGAGTGAGAGGTTGTGCTCGAACGTCTCCTCTCGTTCACCAGCGAGGCCATGAACGAAGTTGATTCCCGGGAGGAGTTTCGGCAACCGGGTGGGAGGATCGGGGTCAATCGACGGTGATACCTCGCGGTTCCCCGGTCGCCAACCGCCGACTTCGTTGACGATTTTTACCGCTTCGAACGCTTCATCCGCCGATACGAGCAGATTGTTCTCCTCTTTAACGAGCGGATCCGCGCTCTCGACCCCGAAGGCCGCTGTATCCCCCGGTGAATTGTACCGGGCGATGGTCCGGATCGCGTCCCGAGACCGCTCTGGCCACTCGACGATGGTGACCGGGTTCATGTTGTCGAGATGCAACGTTTCGAGGCCCGGGGCCGCCTCCCTGATCCCGCCGTACAGGCGTTTCACGGCCTCGGGGTTCGGTTTCATCCCATCACCGCCGTAGGCCAGGATGTCGGCCTGGCGTCCGAGTCGAACGTGCGTTACCCCGTGATCCACGAGGGCCTCGACCTCCTCGATGATGGCCGACGCGTCCCGGAACGAACCGTCCCCGTACATCGGTTCGGTACAGAACGAACACCGGTACGCACACCCACGTCCCGTTTCGATCTCGGCGATCAGGTATTCGGGATGGTTCGGGTGCTGTTCGGTGAGGAAGGCTCCCTCGCGAGCCCAGCGACTCGCCTCCTCGAGATCCCGATAGCGGTCGTTGAATCCCTCGAGGCCGTTTTCTGCGAGATCGAACGCAGCGGCTTCGATATCGGCCATCGCCAGGAAGTCGTAATCGAGGTCGGTCCGACGCGTCTCGATCCCGCCCCGGTTCGACTCGCCCGCCCCGAACCGAATTGGCCCCCCGAGCAGGGCGGTGCCGTCGGCGGTCCAGGCGAGTTCCCGAATTTCCTCCGGCTCGGCAGGAGTCCCGCCCACGTATTTCCCGGGGACGGTCATCCCGCCGATCACGACGAGGAGATCCGCGTCCTCGACGTCCTGCCAATGCATTCGATCGGTCCGAAGCGCGTCTATCGTGTGGTACGTTATCGAAGAACGAGGAACGCCGGCGTCGATCAGTGCTCCAGCAGTATAACGTGGATAGGTAGAAATGTAGGGCGGGACCCCGAAATGGGCTGGTTCGTCGACGTACCCGTCGACGATGGTAACGGAGAGGTCTCGGGGATCGGTCATCGTCCTGTATTTGGGCTCCGGTAATAAATGGCGTGCGGCCGCGGACGGCGACCTTATTGCATCGGGGACCAAACGACGGGACATGCCACCGACGATGGAAGTACGGTGTACGAACCCGGATTGCGAAGTAGACATGTTCGAACTCCACTTCACGTACGACGTCCGGGACGACCTCGGCGTCGAGGAATTGGCCTGCCCCGACTGTGGCCAGACGGACACGCTCGACGAACTCGAGGTATGAAAACCCCGATCGGTCGACTGGTTGGCTTCGGGACGTCGATCGGAGCGGGCATGCTCGACGCAGCGGGGAGACGGGTCGGTCGAATCCACGAATCCACACCACTCCCTGCAGACGTCATCGAGGGGCAGGATGCCTTTCGTGTGGTGTTCGACGCACCGGGAGCGCGTCGGTCGGACGTCCAGGTCCGGTTCGAGGACGATACGGTCTTCGTCAGAATCGATCGATTTCGACCGTTCCGCGAGGGCTTCGAGATGCGATTCCCCGGTCGGGGTCTCACGCTATCCGGCTCGGCCTCCCTCCCGTCCGGGGCCTCAGTCGATCCATCGGCGGCCACCGCGGAACTCGACGATACTGGAAGCCTCCGGGTGACGCTCCCCAAAGCGGCAGCGTCTGAATCGGGATCCGAAGCCTGATAACCGCCGATATTCAACGCCCCTCCCCCCATGGGGCAGGTTGGGTTTTCCCCAAACCAGAGGACAGTATGTTCGAACGAAATCAGGTGACTGGGTCGGTTTCCCGGTCCAGAACGGCTTCTGACATCTCGGGTGGATGCCACTCCGTGGTGAGTTCGAGGAACTGGACGAGAATCCGGCCGGTCGCTCCCCAGACAGTGTAGTCATCGACGGTGAAGAAGTGGAGAGTCGATTCACCGAACAGTGGATGGTCGCGCCGTCTGCGATCGTAATTCGAGAGATCGGTCAACTCCGCTACGGGCAGGACGACGACTTCGGCGACTTCCCGCTGATCGGGTCGATAGGTTCGATCCGGTATGCGGGAAACGAAGGGGGTAATCGTGTACCCACTCGTCGTCCGGGTGTCGTCGAGGCGGCCGACGAACTCGATCTCGGCAGCCTCGAGGCCGATCTCTTCGAACGCCTCCCTGATCGCCGTCCGCCGAAGGGTTCGATCCCCCGGTTCCTTCCCGCCACCGGGAAAACCCATCTGCCCGGGATGGACGCCCAGGTGATCCGCCCGACGAATGAAGAGGAGACAGGGTCCCGATTGCCTCTCGACGACCGGGACGAGGACAGACGCGTCACGCTCCCCCTCCCTGATCGAGCATGGCTCGTGGGAAGCAACGGGCCCCAGATCCATATTATACACATCGACCCCCGAGGACCTTAACTCACCGGGGGCCCGGTCTGGCGTTCTCGAGGCGATCCCTGACGTCTGCGAGATCGAGATCAGTCCAGGCTTCGGCGTCGTACGTCACGTCCATCAGATCCGCCAGTTCCTGGGGATCGGTTGTCTGTGCCGTCGCCCTGGCCAGTTGCGTCCGGAGCGCTCGCTCCAGGACCTCGTCCGAAACCGATCGCTCTTCGACGTCGAGAACGTGGGGCAGGTCAGCCGCTCCCTCTGGAAGGGACGGAAACGACGCGGGACCGGGGACGAGAAGTGAGGGCTCACCGGGAACGCCAAGGAGGTAGAAGGCCTCCCGGGCCCGTTCGATCTGCTCATCGAGCGCCTCGGCGTCGATTTCCTCACCCTGCCTGAACGCCAGCTCCTCCACCGCGCGCTGTAGCGTCGGCTCCGGAAGCGCACCGAAGAGGTCCACGATGCCGGCGAGTTCGTCGTGGGTGAGGTCCATATTCAATGGATAGTGGGCCGACGGCATGAGTGTGTTCGTTTCCCCGGATTCCAGACCCTCACTCCCCCCGGGCAGCGTCGGGGAGTCGGCCCAACCGCCGCAACACCATCAGGACGAGGAACACGATGGCGAGAATTGACGCGAAGCTCCGGTACATCGTATCGAAGTGGACCCCGTACTGGGCGAGGGTTCCCACGACGGCACTCGCGGTCGATCCAACGAGCATCGTGGACGCACTGTACGCGGAGTACGCTGAGGAACGGTCCGCGTCCGGTAACGAATCGAGCAAGTAGGTATCGATCGCCGGGAACATGCTGTGGATGGAGTAACCCATGAGCAGCGAGACGACCGCGACCGGGACGACCCCGTCCACGAACGTCATAGCCACCAGGGTCAAAATGAACGATCCGAGGACCCCGAGCAAGAGAGTCACGTGAGGGATCCGATCGGCCAGCCGACCGGTGTAGAAAAACGCAGGGACGCCGGCGGCAAAGAGGACCGTGAGAAGGAACTGGGCAACGGCGAAGTCGAGTCCCTTCGTCGTCGTCAGGTACCGGACGAAGAAATTGAAAAAGCCGTTCCAGACGAAACTCGCGGCCCCGACGACAGCTATACCGGTGAGGATGATCGGCCACTGGTTCTCGATCGAACGCCGGAGGTGCCGGTTTCTCACGCCGACGTCCGGCATTTCGATGTGTTCCGTACTCCAGTACAATCCCAGCGTAACGAAAAGCGATATGACCCCCAAAGCCAGAAACGTGAGGCGCCAGTCGGCGTACAGTATGAAGACCCCGACGGACAGTGGCGCAACGACGGCCGCGAGTTGCGAGGCTGTGCCGTGAATGCCGATTACCCGGCCCACCCTGTCAGGATAGAGTTCGCTGACGAGCGGATTCGCCGCGATGAAGTAGACACCGGAGGCGATGCCGATGAGAAACGCGCCGATTCCGACGTGCCAGATGGTCCGCGAAAACGACGTCGCTATCGCGACCACGGAGAGAAAGACGCCCGTCGCCAGGATCACCCGGTGACGCGAGACGCGTGTGAGCAGGTAGCCAGTTGGCAAGCGGGATATCGCACTGCCGAACCAGGCGAGTGTGGCCACGAGTCCGACCGTCGCCTCCCCCACACCGAACACGCGAATGAATGGGTCGAGCAACGGTGCGAAGACGACCCTGCCGAAATTGATCAGGAACACCAGGAGGCAGAGCGATCCGAACACCCGAAATCTGCCTCGTTCCGCAGCGACCTGACTCGATTCGGACACGTCCTCGTGTACCACTGCTATACGTTCAAGGATTCCGGTTTCAGAGCGATGGTTGGTCCGCATTCGGTCGAATCGCCGCGGATCGATATCCGGGCCGGAGAAGAGAATACGTCGCTTTGCATACTGTCCCTCCTTCCCTAACGAGACGTCCAAATCCCCCGGGTTTGACGTCGCGCAGTACCAGATTGTCTCGTGTTCGTCGGTTCCACCAGATGACTTTTGATCCCACCGGTCGGAACTACAGGTATGGACTCGGTAACGAAGGGATTACGGCAGGGGGACGTCGTCAAGGACACCTACGACCGACTGCTGTGTGCCGAGTGCGACAGCCGTCTGAAGCGGCGGGACGAACCCGGCGAGGTGGGCTCCGTTCGGGAGTGTCCGGATTGCGGTCGACAATGGCGCCAACTGTAACGCCCGGGGGGTGACTATCGATACGCATCTTCCTCCTGGTGGAATAGCGATTTTGGTGTTGGAATATTGATTGGTGGACTGGAAGAAATCCGGTACCCTGCTTACCGGTATGGATTGTTCGACTGAACGAAATACAGTATCCGGGCAAACTCGTCCAGGGTCACGGGGGTCCGGCCCTCGATTTTCTGCTGAATTTCCTGTCCGCTGAGGTCGAGATCGAGTCCGGACGCGATGGCATCGACGTCGACGACGGCCGAACTCATCTGCATGAGCAACTGGTCGCGGGTATCCTGTTCGATCGTCGGACCGTCCGTGTTCGTTTCGGTCAGGGAGAAAATCGATGCAGCCTCTCCAAGCGTCAACGCCGCTTCCTCATCGGGAAGCCGTTCGATTCGTGCTCGATCGATACCTGTTTGTGCAACAACCTGGTCGACTCCGACCTCCTCGACGATGGCCGCGAGGTCCTCTCGATACCGACGATACAACCGCTCGGGGGAGGAGACGTCAGGTTCTTCGACCTGCTCGATGAGCATACCCCTGGATAGACTCGACGGGTTGATGGGTCTATCCATCCCGGTGAATCGTGGGCTCCCAGGTTCCCCACCCCGGTGATCGTTCGTCAACGTTCCCGTCGAGATCCCCGACGCCGCTTCGACCCGGCGGAACGACCACGACGACGCCGGTGTCCGCCCTGAAGGTAATCGGTTTGTTCCGACCGAGACGATCGGCGCTGCCATCACCGTCGACGTCGAGTCGTACCACAGACCTGTTTCGTACGTACGTCACCGTCCCGTTCGAATCGAGCACCGGCGAACTCCGCGGGGTGGCGACGGCGAACCGAGTGTAGGATCCACGGACCTGAACCACCCAGGCATTGGCCGTGGCGTACCAGTATCCGGGAACCGGGACGAGGGGGAGACCGGCTGGAAGACGACCGACCGCCTCCTCGAAGTGCTGTTTCCTGGCAGTTTCGAGAGCATCGCTCGCACCCTTTCTGAGGGAGTCCCGAAGCACCCGGTTCGTTGCTGTCTGGAGGGAAGATCGGGCTTCGGAAACGACCGACTCCTTGACAGTCCCAGTCGGTCCGTCACGAAACCGACTCGAAACGACGCGTAACTTCACCCTCAGCAGGTCTTCGTCGATAGATGGGTCACGATCCGCAGCAATATCGGCGATGACCGTTGCCATTCGACCGTCGACGATGGCGAGTGCGCGATCGGTGGTTGAATCGAAACGGCCGTACCCCCTCCTGACGGCCCATTCGGCTGTCCCAGCGTCCGACTCCTCGACGACGGCGGCACGAAGGGGTCCCCTGGCACGGTCGAGCGTGGATTTCACGGCCCAACGAAGGCTCCGACGGCGAGTTCGGATGGACGCCGTCTCCTCGCCCTGGGAAATCGCCTCGAGTGATTGAAGGGTCCTCGCTGCTGTGCTGAGTGACGTGGTCTGCTCGCTATCACCGAATAGTCCACTCGTTATTACGTCGGCCGCGTCGCCGTACGGAACCGCGAAGACGTTGAGGTTCCTCGCGACCATGGCAGGCGTCCGGCCCTCGACGCTCCGGACAGAGAGATAGATCGGACGTGCCTCGACAGACGAGGCGATACCGGACAGCCGACTGGGCTCCCGTTTTGGCGGTTCCAGAGGAATGACGTGATCGCCCAGGACTGAGACGAGTTCCTGTTGGACGCGGTCAATGACAGGTGTTTGCCCGTCCAACTCGGTCCGGACAGATTCGAGATATTCGACCCGGGCCGCAGTCTCGGCACGGTCGGCGACGGACCAGTACCGATATGGTGGATCGATCAACGAATCGTGGCGTCGACGAATCTTCTCCGATAAGAGGGAGGCGGGATTCGCACTGCTCGCCACCGATCGGGTCGTGAGCGTAACCGAGACAGAACGCACCCGTTCCCGGAGTGTGGCCACCTGATCGGACGCCGACTCGCGAACGGACTGGGGTGGTTCGACGCGGACGGTTTCCCAATCGGTCCCGGCCGAACCGCGAACTGCGTCGATTGCGAGGTGCTCCACGCCACCAGCGTCGGTGACGAGATCCGAATATGCGGACTCTTCGAGCCCGTTGCGGGCCACTTCGCCGAAGGGACACACTGGCATCGGACGATCCGGGGCGATACTGGCCCCCTCGTATCGGCAGGTGAGATCGATGTCGACTGCGTAGGTCCGTTCTCGAGTATGCGTCGTCGTCCCGAACGAGGTATTTGACATCCAGTATCTCGTGGTCGTGTCTTCGACCACGACCCGTCCATCGAACGATCGGAGAATTCGATTGGACCCGGTCGTCCAGTGACCACCTAAGAGACGCCTGTCAGTGTCGGAGAAGGTAGCGACGAGCGAGGTATTCGCCGGTCGGTGACCCCCCTCGAACGTGTCTGTGTCCAGGTAGTCGGCATCAAAATCCGCTCGGACCTCCGCCTGATACACTCGGTAGAGAACCCCGTCGAGGCCGTCACCATCTTCGACGAACGAAACGAACGCTTCGTCGGCTGTGCGGTCCACGGTATACGACTGGGTGTGGTCGAACGAACTCGGAATGCTGTAATCGGTCGAGACCGTCCGATTCGTCTCACGTTTCACGTCCTTCTCGACTCGCTTCTTGATTGCGCTCTTCGCTTTCTCCTCGCCGATCAAGAGGCTGTCACGAACGAAGACGTTCGTGGCGGCTCGGCGCGTGGCGCGGCGCGCATCACGGGAGGAGCGGCCGAAGACAGCGGCTTGCTGGGAGAGGAGTGCCCGGTTCGCAAGAACCTCCACGTGTCTATTCGCGATCACGTTTTGAATGGGAGCACCAGCGTACTGGGCGTATCCCCGGGTCCAGGCCGTGGCAAACAGTCCGACCGTCAAATCCTGGGTGAAGCCCGGATGGAGCAAGCCGGCGTTCAGGCGCCGTTCGAAGGTCGAGACCCGGTCGTGCAGGAGCAGTGCCGGAATGGGAACGGTGAGGTTAGTTTCGTACTCGATCGTATCCGTTCGTCGACCATGTCGCCTGATGATTACGCGAAGGTCCGAAATGTGAACCCGGTACCGGTTTCCGGACGTGGGGGCAATCTCCACGGTATTTATAGCATGGAGGGCGTCAGTTCTCGAATAGATCGGTGGTAATCGCACGCTGACGGAGACGTCACTCCGACCCGCTCGTACTCGATGAAGGTTGTCCCTTGAGTGAAGCGCGACGAGCAATCTGAGATAGCTCCGATAGGGCCTATCATCCCGGAGGATAGAGCCCATCCGGGTCGAGGCCGGTTGGATAACTGGCCTGTGGGCTGCCTCCTGACTCGCCTCCCGTATCGCCGTGTCAAGCGCCATCCGCGCCTGAATCTGGGCCTGATCGACGAGCGCCGGGGTAACGGGTTCGCGAATCGGCCCTGGCGTGGCGGTGCTGGCGTAGAGGGTGCTCGTTAGAAGTAACAACGCCCCGAGCACGGCGAACGGAATCCGTGCCCGTCGGTCCGTTCGAAACCTCATGAGTTAACACCCCCAACCATCATGAGGTCCACTCCCGGACGACGACGATGGGTGCACACGCGTCGACTGGCGGGGCTCGTTCGAGGCCGTCGGTTGCCGTCGGACCAACGACAGTTGATCGAATCGCCCCCCTCGAGGGGGGCGACGGGCCGATAAGCAATACTGACCCACTCTCCGTGCGATTCCGACACGTTGCGACGATCTGTATTCGCATCCCCCGGCGCGAGAGGCGTCGCTCTGTCGTCCGTCGAACTGCTGCTACGAATCGTGTTCCCATCGGTGACGTGTTTGCCGAGATTCGTGCGGCGTCCAGCAACACGGTACCAGTTGTCGCCGTAATTCTGGCCGGTCCGTCACTCGTTCGGTACCTGACAGTCATGGTTTCGCCGAGAACTGTCGTCCCGTCGGCCATCGGTTTCTCCGGCGGTGTCCGGTCGATGGACACGACGACGAGAATACTGGCGCTCACGAGCAGGAGGCCAAACGCCACGTCGATGGGCGTGCTCATCCCCCTCGCTACTCCCATGTACTCACCCGAAGTCGGCCGGCGACGACCCCGGATGGGGTCGCCACGAGTACTCGCCTGCTCACTGTTGCTGATCGCTCCGGTCGATGCGGTCCCGAACGCCACACCCGTCCGTCCGCTCGCAGGACGACCGAAACGTGTTCACCGGAGGGGGTCCGCATCGGCAGTCGGGACATCCGTTTGGGCTGGACGACGGTGCCTGATTCGAGGGACTCCAGAACGCGGCGAACGTCCCCATCGTCCACTGTCGGTTCCCCCCGATGGAGACTGCTTTCGAGTGACGTCCCGTAGACCGACAGACCGATGGCAAAGACGGCGAGGGCCAGTAGCGCCGGAAGGGGCTCGACTTGTCCCCTACGGTCCGACGAGGACACTGTCCACCTCCCCGTATCGAATTCGCCGGATGGTGATCGTCTTTCCGAGGTGGTACCACTCGGACTCGTGGAACCGTGATCGCCAGAGCGCGTCCTGTAGTGCCGTGGGGCTTCGGAACGCCGAACTCGCGGGTGTCCCGTGCAAGACATCGGAGAGTTTCGTTTCCGGTCTCGCAGGTATCACGTCTCCACCCGCGAATGTCGCATGGCTGGTTCCGCCCGGTCCCCTCAGAGCCAGACGAGAGGTCGAGAGTTTCATCGACGTCGCCTCTACCGGGACGACGGCTTTCGTCGAGTACTCGACCGCCTGTACCTCCTCCACGCTGTCCGCGACACGAGTCGCGTCGGGTGGGGCGGCCCCGAGGTCCGCGATGACGCCGAACATCAACGCGGACCCGAGGAGCAATCCCACCCAGACCCACATCGCGTCCGACGGGATACCCAACATACACCGGGTTGGTCCGGTGATCCCATTTAAAGGTACACCAGGCTTCTGGCGGCCAGGAAGGTCACGGGATACAACAGGGCGCTTGTGACCAGGGCGATTCCCGCACGGTATCCAGTTCTGACTGGGGCAAATCCCCGTTCGAGGGAGACGGCGAGCGTGGGCAGGATGACAGCGAGCGAGAGAACGTAGACCCCGATGACCTGACCGAGCCGAGAAACGTCAATCGTGGATCCTGGAGCATTGGCACCGTTCATGCCGGTGGCGAGCGCAACGGTGACACCGGCGATGGCAGGGGCGAATACGATCGCCGTCTGTCGAAGCGTACTGGTCGTCTGTGAGAGATCGCGCCTGGCCTCTCGTTTTACGGAATCGAGCGTTTCCAGATAGGTCCCAAGCGTCCTCAGTGTCTCACCACCGGACGGCCCGCGGCCGCCCGCTTCGAGGACGAGTGACACTGCTGTCTCGATCCGCTCGCTCGAAATCCCTTCGAGCGCCCCTGGATCCCCGTGAAAGGATGTCTTCACGTCGACACCCAGGCGCGATCGAATCCGGTTTGCCTCCTCGAACAGGGATCCAATCTCGCCGGGAAGTCGTGTGGCGACTGTCGAAATGGCCGATTCGATCGGTGCTCCCTCGGCCAGTCGCTGTCCGACGACGCCGAGGGCTGCTGGTAAGGCCCGCTCGATTTTCTCGGTGGTTTCCCGCCGTTCTCGGAGGGGGGCCAGCCAGATGAGCAAACTCGTTCCACTCCCGGTACCAATTGCCACCAGTATCCCGGACCACGCCGGAAGAAAATATGGAACACACACGGTGGCTGTTGTGGCCACGACCAGGCCGGCTCCGAGGACCTGCCAGACCGGTCGATCGGTCTTCATGTCCGAGACCCGAACGGAGGGGGCGGATACCGCCGGTCGACGGACTATCAACCAACCCGATGCCCCGAGGAGTCCAAGCGGAAGAAACACGTCGTAAACGAAGGCCAGCATCGCGAGCGAGATCCGGCCCCCCGTCGTCGCCACGACCGGCATCATTCCGACGAGGGAGAGGGGGAGCATTACCCCGAAGGCGTATATCCCCATTGCCGGCCCCCGGATATCGGTAGCGAACGTCGAAACGCGCTCCTGCGCGCCTGAAAGTGCCGTGTCCAGGGCCCGTTCGAGGATCTCCTCACGGTCTCTCGAGGCGGAATCGACGGCCGTTCCGAGAAGTGACACCGAGCGATCGAGGAAGGGTGCGTATTTCCCCCACGATCTCGCAAATGCCTCGTACGCGCTTCGACCGGTCGGTTCGACGAGTCGATACGTCCCGAGTGATCGCCCGAGTCGCCCACCGACGTGTTCGGAAGCGAAATCCGCTGCGGCTTCCATCGACGGCCTCAACTGGAGAGCCAGTATCGAATATGCGATCAATGCCGGGGCCGCACCGACCGCTTCCGTTCGCCTGAACCGCTCCAGAAGTAATGGTCCCCGTATTACCAACCATCCCGTCGCGCCCACGAGGAGTGCTCCCAGAACGAATAGTACTGGACGAATCGACGCTCCTGCGTGCCGTATCACCCATGCCCACCCGACGATACTCCCGGCTCCCGAAAGTATCCCCACCCCACCGAGGACTGGATGCATCTCGAGGTAGGACATAATGCTGAATGGGCGCGATTCCCGGCGAGTGTCGGGCCCCGACGGGTCCTCCCTCGAATCAGATCCGTCCCCCATCTCACCGATGCACTCCTTCGGGTACAGCCGATGGATCCCTTGACGGACCGACCGTGCTCTCTGCCCCGATCCATGGAGAAATTTCAGTTGCCCGAGACTCGATTGCCTCGATCGTCCCCGCGTAGGACTCCTGGGGCGCCGATAGGGCCTCGACGACGGCGCTATTTCCTCTGTCCATTCTCGGCTCCTGGCCGAGTCCGCTCTCGGTGGCTGTAAAGAGGGGGGCCGCTCCCGAGGAGGTCACCTCCTCGATCGAAACCACCCGCCGGGTCCCGTCGACTGGGGCCAGTGTGATTAGCAGGTCGGTCGTCGCAAAGGACGTGGCTGGAACGCCTAAATCGGAGACGACGCGTTCCCGGACGCCCTCGTATCCCTCGCCGTGAATCGTCCCGAGAACGGTATCCGCGGCCGCACCGACGCGCATCGCCTCGTAGAGGACAGCCGCCTCTTCACCCCTGACCTCTCCCACGACGAGTGCCCCGTCACCCAACCGGAGGGCCGTATGGAGGGCGTCTTTCGGCGTTAGTTCCGTCTCCGATCCGGTCGAGGCTCGGAGTCGTTGGGCGTCCCGTCCGGCCGACTGGAGGGCACGGACGGGCAATTCCGGCGTGTCCTCGATGGTGAGGACCCTGGTGCCTGCATCGAGTTCCCAGAGTAACGCCGATGTCATTGTGGTTTTCCCCGCACCCCGGGGTCCGGCGACGAGGATGGCTGCGCCCCGTTTCATCGCCACCGAAAGCAATCCGGCCGCTTCCGGCGACAGCGTCTTCAACCGTACCAGGCGCGAGAGCCGCCACTCGTCGGCGGCCTCGGCTCTGAGTGCGAACCCGATTCCGTCACTCGCCGGAGGTCTAATGCCGGCCACGCGGACTGCGTCTGTCCCCGAGACACCGGTCAGCAAAGCGTCGATCGTCGGGGAGGCCCGGGAAAACGCCCGGCCACTCTCTGTCCGGACACGAGACGCGAGTTGTGCCCGCCCACGAGGCCCAATCGTCACGTTCGTTCGCATCGTCGTTCCCCCGGACCGGACGTGAAGCCCGGTCCGGTCCGCCGGCGCATTGAGGAATACGTCCGATACCGAATCGTCGGAGAAAACGTCATCGAGAATCCCGTATCCGCTCGTGTGTTTTCCTAATACCCTCGCCAGTATGTCGACGGGTTGATCGGGACCGGCGACCGACGCAACGGCCTCGTGTGGGGACGGCCGGTCCGCATCGAGTCCGTTACCGTCGATAAGTGCTCGTTTCGCAGATTCGAGGGTTTCGAACGCCCGTCCGTCGAGCGTGTACTCGATCGGTTCGATGTGAAATCGCGGGAGGTCCCCGTCCGCGTCGTAGACCCGGACTGTCGCCCCGGTGTCCGTGACGCGTCGAGAGCGGAGGGTTCCCCCGGGAGGGGGTCGCCAGTCGACGGTGGCGGCCGCAATCCTGGGAGTATCAAACGGTCGAAACAATTCCGTGGTATCGGGAAGTGATCCGTTCGAATCCGAGGGGGTCCCGGAAACGAACGTCGTGATGCCGGTCGATTCAGCGACCTCCCCGACGAGACCGGCCCGGCCCGACGCTTCCCGGGCAGCCTGGAGTGGGTCCCGTCGAGCCAGGTCAGCCAACCGGGCGTCGCGAGTCTGAATCCGCCTCGAAAACGCCGCCGCGGCCTCGAGAAGTTCGAATCCCTGCTCACGGTACGTCCGCCGGACTCCCCGGTCGACGACGTCGATCCTGGACACACCTGGTTGGGTAAGGGTGTCGACGGCGGTCGACCGACACGCCGCACTGGATTCGAGATCGCCCCCGTGGGGACAGTCTCGTGCGTCGATTCGCAGGACGTCACGGTCCTGTCTCGGTCGACAGGCACACGCATCCCCGGAACCACGATCACGGAGAAATTCGAACATGGTCGATGCTGGTCGGGTTCGGTGATGTAAACCCTCGGGTGAGGAGAATCGTGGAATTGCCGTTCACAGTCGCGTAGGTCATCGTCAGCGTCACGTCCTCACGGATGAGGAGTCCGGCGTCCTCGGACCGGACCTCGCCGTTTCTAACGACCCGAATATCCGAGTCGACAATCGTGACCGTGGTATCTTCGCTTCCGACACGTACACCTATCACGTCAGATTCGGCATCGTCGACAGGTCGATCGAGACCGGGAACGTGGCCGATCCGCAATAACGCGTTCGGGCCCCGGTCCGGGACGTCGACGTGCACTCGGTGACGGCTCCCCGGAACCCCGATCGGGACCGGATCGCTCCGCCGTCTGATCTGTCCGATTGTCTCACGAATCCGATCCACGTTCGAGCCCAGGACGTGATCGGTCCGGGTGCGGTACGCGGCGTCCATGGCCGGGATCGAACTCGCGAGGAGCGCCGTCGCCACGAGGAGGGCCAGAAGGACGCGGAGAGTCACAGGAGGTCCTTGATCCGATCGATGGTGGAGGTCGGTTCGCCCGCCGCTTCTACGTCGCGATCGGTCGGGGACACACCGCCACCGGGGGATCCGGTCGAGTCGGTCGGTGATTCACGATCACGCTGCGACGCGTGCTGGTTTCCGGTCGATTGCTGCTCCGATGGAGCGGATGGATTCGGCTCTGATGGATCATGTGGCGTCGGTGGCTGAGCCGAATCGAGCGAATGAGGCCGTTGCGCAGTCGCAAGCCGGGGCGGGGTGCTCGGCGCGGTTTCCAACCGCTCGACTGCAGCGAGAGCGGCATTCGCCCGACGTTCGACGGTTTCGTTGACGTGATCGATGTTTCCGACGTAGCCCCGGACCGCCTGCAACCCCGCTTCGAGTTCGCCGATCCGCTCCTCCAGGTCGGAAACGGCAGATGCGAGGTCGCCAATGCGCGAGTGTTCCGACGTCCCGTCGAGGTTCCCCACGTCCACGTTCGACAGCGTCGTTTCCACGGTTCGAAGTCGCTCTTCGATCGACCTGGGTTCGGGCATCGAGCGTGACTAATCCGGTGTTCGGTTATAAGGTCTCACCCCACTGGTGGATACCACACCGGCCCAACCTTGATGATATCCCACCGATATCCCTACGTATGAAGGTTGCCCTGATTGGTCTGGGTCAGGCTGGGGGGAAGGTCGCGGAGGCGATTCGCGACGTCGACGAACGGGCCGACTACGGGGCCGTGCGGGGAACGATAGCCGTCAACACGGCCCGGGCCGACCTCGATCCACTCGATATCGACACGTTCCTGATCGGGTCCGACCGTGTCAACGGCCACGGCGTCGGAGCGGATAACGAGTTGGGTGCCGAAATCATGCACAACGACGCCACCGAGGTAATGTCGGCCCTCGACGGTATCGTCGACCCGGCGACCGAAGCGGTGTTTATCGTCGCCGGACTCGGGGGCGGGACGGGAAGCGGTGGTGCGCCGGTTCTCGCAAGAGCCCTCGGACAGGTGTACGATATACCGATCTACGGCCTTGGAATCCTCCCCGGCGAAGAGGAGGGGAAACTCTATCAGGCAAACGCGGGACGATCGCTCAAGACCTTCGTCCGCGAGACCGATACCGTCCTTCTGGTGGACAACGACGCCTGGCGGAAGACCGGTGAGAGTCTGTCGGATTCGTTCGAGGCGATCAACGACACGATCGCCCGCCGGGTGAGCCTCCTTCTCGCGGCAGGCGAAAACGTCTACGAGGTCGGGGAATCCGTCGTCGACGCGAGCGAGGTGATCAACACCTTTCGGACGGGCGGCATGGGCGCGATCGGGTATGCGAGTGCAGACGCTGCCGAGGACGCCGGAGAAAACGTCAACGTTGTTACGAGCACCGCACGGCGAGCGATGAAAACCCAGATGAGCGTCCCCGAGACGACCGTTGCTGACGCCGGCCTGGTTGTCGTCGCGGGAGAACCCGATCATATTCCACGAAAGGGAGTAGAACGGGCACGGTCGTGGATCGAAGAGTCCGCACAGACCATGCAGGTCCGCGGCGGCGATCTTCCAATCGACAGCGACCGGATCGGCGTCCTGGTGGTGCTGTCCGGCATTGCCGGTTCGAGCCGAATCGAGGCGTTCATGAAACGGGCAGAAGCGGCGAGCGAGATCCCCGAACGGGACGACTCGGCTTCGGCGTTCGATTCCGAAGAACTGGACAGTCTCCTGTGAAACGGGCGATGCGTTTCCAGCAGTCGATCAGAGAAGGCTGTGCCCGTCGAACGCGTCGGCCCCGTATTCCACCTCGAGAAGGGAGAGAATCGTCGGCGCGACATCGAGAAGGTCGGTATCTTCCTCGATCGTGACGTCCGGATCGTCCACCGCGAGCGTGGCGTTATCGAACGTATGCATCCCGTTCCGCGGGCCCCGATCGAAGACCGCCTCGCTTCCCGAGAAGCCCGCTTTCAAATCGAATCCGTCGTTCGGGATGGCTACGAGGTCGGGGGCGATGTCGTCGTGGTCGCCGTCGAAGACCGCTTCCTTCTCGTAGACCGTATCGACAACCGGTCTCCCGTCCGGTCCGCTCAGGGCTTCGAGGCGGGAGCGCAAATCGTCCCGGACCGATTCGTAGTCCGATTCCGGAACGGATCCGCGTGGTTCCCGTCCCTCGAGATTGACGTAGAATCGGCCGGGGATGAAGGAGTAGGCAGTGGTCGAGTCGTCGATGTCTGCGAGGTCCTCGTGGTCCGTGTCCCGGTAGGACAGGAGGCCTTCCGAAACGAGCCACTCGTTGAGGTGGACCTCGTACTCGAGGGACGTGAACCCGTGATCTGAGGCCACGACCATCGTCACGTCGTCTGCGAGTTTCTCGCGGAGGGCTCCGATGTACTCGTCGACACGTCGGTAGAATTCGAGAAACTCCTCACCGAATTCCCC
Source organism: Halodesulfurarchaeum sp. (assembly GCA_042216905.1). Taxonomy (GTDB): domain Archaea; phylum Halobacteriota; class Halobacteria; order Halobacteriales; family Halobacteriaceae; genus Halodesulfurarchaeum. The sequence goes on along the minus strand of JBDGTL010000082.1, from coordinate 12,539 downwards.
GTCCGTTTCGTAGTCCTCGAAGAGGAAGTGATTGATCCGGTCCGTCGTCATGAACACACCAAAGAAGAGGTCCCAGTCGTCCGCCTCGACGTAGTGCTCGAAGGCCTGGAACCGGGCATCGAGGGTTTCGTTGGCGTCCTCGACGAAGGCGGATTTGTCGTCCTCGTGTCCGAGTTTCGCGTCCACGTCGATGCGGTAGTCGATCGATTCGAGGTACGACGCGAATTCCTCCGGGACTGCCGCCTTCGAGACCTCCGGCGAAAGGAAGCCCGAGACCATCCGCTGGATGTCCCGTTCCGGCGGGAACGTCACCGGGACGTTCATGACAGTCGCGTCTCGTCCTGCCTCCTTGACCCGGTTCCACAAGCGGGTCGCCTGCACGTCCTGTCCCATGGGGACGTACGTGTCGTACGAGCCGATTTCACGATCCTGAAAGCCGTAGACTCCCGTTTTCCCGGGATTGACCCCAGTCGTCAACGACGGCCAGCACGCCGAGGACTCCGGGGGGACGATGCTATCGATCGGGCCGGCCGTCCCGTCGCTTCCGATGTCGTGGATATTTGGAAACGTCTCAGGATTGTCCTCGATCAGGGACCAGGGAACGCCGTCGATGCCGACGAAGGCGACACGCGGGCCGGCGTTTCCCCGCAAACGGTCGAACAAACCCATAGTACTTCTGGCGTTTTCCCGTCACCCACAAGAACCTTCGTTTCCTCGTATTGGACCGTGCGAGATGAAAATTGTCACGAGGTCGAGAACCATTTCGATATCGCGGTCCCGGGATCCAACTCGCAGGTGGGACGTAATCGACCGGTAAGGCGAATCGGGAAACTGGTAAGGCGAATCGGGAAGATCGACGGGCACGAGAACTCGAGAATATCGACCGGTAGGGCGAATCGGGAAACGAGTTATTCGCCGTCGTTTTCCTCATTGTCCGCGGACTCGGTCGGGGGCTCGAAATTCGTCGGGACCACAGTGAGATGGTGAATTCCAAAGCGCCGTTCGGTGGCAGCCATTACAAAATCTACTATGACACGCAGGAACATGAAATTACCCATACGCATAAAACATGGCGAATATCGGGAAATATGCGTATCGTGCATTAGAAAGGGGAGTCCCCCTTGCATTAGGAGAGACTATACCTACCGTATGCAGAACGGTATTATATAATATCATATAATATGCATGTGGTATGCATGTATTATGCATGTGATATGCATATGATATAAAATTATATGAAATAATATATTATATTCGACAATGCGGAAGACAGTCGTTCAACCGTCGATCAGCCGAAGTGTTGCTCGTACAGGTCCCGAGAGTGCTCGATGGCGTCGTATGCGGCCTGACGGTCCTCCCATCCGAGCGTCTCGGTCTCCTTTCCCTCCTCCAGATTCTTGTAGGTCTCGAAGAATTCCGAGATCTCGTCTCGGGTGTGTTGGGGGACGTCCTCGAGGTCCTGGTAATGATCGTACCGGGGGTCCTCGATGGGGACGGCGATGACCTTGTCGTCCTGTTCCCCATCGTCGTCCATCTTCATCATCGCGATCGGCCGGACCTCGATGACGCATCCGGGGAAGGTCGGATCGTCGAGCAAAACGAGGACGTCGAAGGGGTCCTCGTCATCGTAGTACGACCGGGGTATGAAGCCGTAATCACCGGGATAGTGGACGTTGCTGTGGAGGACCCGGTCGAGCATCACGCCGGGGATGTCCTTGTCGTACTCGTACTTGTTGCGGTCCCCTTTCAGGCACTCGATCACCGCGTAAATCTCGTCTGGCGGGTTCGGACCCGCAGGCAGGTCTTCCCAGAGGTTCGACATCGTGGGAGAGTGCAAATTCACTGGTGTTAGCCTTTTCGCCTCGTCTGCGCCCGACGTGATTGAGAAGTATTTATATATACCCCTGCCATCCCGGAAAATAATGTCAGATAGTGCGACACGGGGTCGCGAGACAGCGCGCGAGTTGACGGCGTTTCAGCGAAATATCCTCACTGTTCTGGTCGAGAAACCCCGCTACGGCCTCGCTATCAAGCGGGAACTCGAGTCTTACTACGACGAGGAGGTCAACCACGGCCGCCTCTACCCGAACCTCGACGAACTCGTCGACATGGGTTTCGTCGAGAAGAGCGAACTCGATAAGCGCACGAACGAATATGGACTGACCGCCGCCGGTGTCGAGGCGGTCGTCGACGGAATCGAATGGCGACTCGAGAAATTCCTGACGGACGAAGAGCGGGCAGAGGAGATCCGGACCCTCCTCGATGAAGCGGACTTCGACTAATCCAGAACGGTAGATTGTCCGGCGACATCGAAGACGTATTCGAGTGACTCCTGGAGCGCACGCCGCTGTTCTTCGCTCGGCCACGCGTTTCGCGGGAAGTAATCCGTCTCGAATTCCTCGACGTGCGCGGCCGTGGCTTCGTCTATTCGCGTCGCGTGATGGTTACTCATGAAGTCGGCGAACGCCGCGGCCGTCTCGGCGTGGGGCGACCCGTATTGTTCCTCGACAGTCCGGACGAGTTCACGGTTGTACTCCTCCGCGTCGGTGTAGTCCTCGCCGGTCTCTCGACCATACAGCGGTAGTTCGACTGCCTGGTCCGGATCATCGACGCGATCCGGATCGACCACCCCCTCCTCGTCCTGCCAGGACGTCGGGTAACAGACCAGGACCGTCCGTTTCGGGCCGTCCCTGAGATGGGCGAGAAAGCCGTGATCGTCGAGAAGCCTGTCCCGTCGGGCGAGAAGCCGCATCTGCCGGTCCGCATCCTCCACACGCCGGGCCGTCCGGGTGAGTTCGAGTGCCGCATCCCTGACGTCGTCCGGCAAGTGGGTCATGGCAGAACGGGCGTGACAGACGCACGGTTACTATCAGGCATCGTCGAGAGCGTCGTTGGCGAGTTCGTCAGCGCGCTCGTTGATCTCCCGGGGGACGTGAGAGATCGACCAATCGTCGAAACGCTCCAGGCGTTCCCGGACGTTCACCCGGTGTGTCCTGAGCGTCGGGTCGTTGACGTTCCACGCACCGGTCACCTGTTTCACGATCAACTCGGAGTCCCCACGAAGCGTCACCTCGTCGAACCCGTACCGGTCTGCCATATCGAGAACGCGTTCGAGGGCCTGGTACTCGGCCTGGTTGTTCGTCGCGCGCCCGATCCGTTCCCCACCTTCTGCGACGATTCCCTCCTCCGACACGAGGACCCACCCGATAGCCGCCGGGCCCGGATTCCCGCGACTCGCGCCGTCGAAGTACCCGTGGACGTGCCCGCCGCGGTCCTCCCGCAGGACCGATTCGATATCGGCCGGACGCTTTCCCTGGACCACCACCTTGCCCTCGTAGGCGACGGCGTGGGCGTCGCCGAGGCGCGCGTGCCACTTCTCGTGATCCGTCTTTCCCGAGGAGAGTTCCGCTCCCGCGGCCTCGAGTCGCGCTCTCGCGTCCGCGACGTCGCATTCGATGACCGGCATCGTCCGGAGGTGAGGGTATCCCGGCATAAATGAGTTGGTATCGTCATGCCTTAAATGCGTCCAGAAATCAGGCGGAAGAGATTCCATCCGTGGGTTTGACGGTTTGTGTCCTCGGAACGCCGTCTGAATAGAGGCAACGGACTTAAGTGTGACGAAGATTCTACTATATAAGTGCGATGACAGAGTCCACCCGTCAGCGGGAGCGAGAGTCCGCGGCCGAAACCGAGGAAGCCGAAGAGGCGGTCCGGGAATGTCCCGAGTGTGGCTCCGACAACCTCGTCAAGAGTTCTGACCGGGCGGAACTTGTGTGTGACGACTGTGGTCTGGTCGTCGAGGAGGAGAAGATCGATCCGGGGCCGGAGTGGCGCGCGTTCAATCACCAGGAGCGACAGGAGAAGTCCCGTGTCGGCGCCCCGACCACCCAGACGATGCACGATAAGGGGTTGACGACGACCATCGACTGGAAGGACAAGGACGCCTACGGGCGGTCCATCTCCTCGAAGAAACGAAGCCAGATGCACCGGCTTCGGAAGTGGCAGGAGCGAATCCGGACGAAAGACGCCGGGGAGCGAAACCTCCAGTTCGCCCTGTCCGAAATCGACCGGATGGCGAGCGCCCTGGGGGTCCCCCGATCGGTTCGAGAAGTCGCGTCCGTCATCTATCGCCGGGCACTCAGGGAAGATCTCATCCGGGGCCGTTCGATCGAGGGAGTCGCCACCTCTGCACTCTACGCGGCCTGCAGGAAAGAGGGGATTCCGAGGAGTCTCGAGGAGATTTCTGAGGTATCCCGCGTGGAGCGAAAGGAGATCGGTCGAACCTATCGTTACATTTCCCAGGAACTCGGGCTCGAGATGAAGCCGGTCGATCCGAAGAAGTACGTCCCCCGCTTTTGCTCGGAACTCCAGCTCTCAGAAGAGGTACAGTCGAAGGCCAACGAAATCATCGAAACGACCGCGGAAAAAGGACTGCTCTCGGGGAAGTCCCCTACCGGGTACGCGGCGGCCGCGATTTACGCTGCCTCCCTTCTCTGCAACGAGAAAAAGACCCAGCGGGAAGTGGCAGACGTCGCCCAGGTGACCGAAGTCACGATCCGGAATCGATATCAGGAACAAATCGAGGCGATGGGAATCCACGGGTAGCCCCGGTATCCGATCGACGGACACCGCGGACCAGTCGTTTCTTTTCTGGACGTTAGCAGATGGCCAGTAGTCCCGACGGGAAAGCGGGTGGACTGCCGGACGCTCGATTGGGTCCGGGTCCAGTCACACCGCCAATTCGAAGCCGTTTTGGTCAGTCGCCCGGTTGCATCCCCCAATGACTGGCCCGTGGACCGAGTGGGATCACGTCCTGAAGGTCGATCCCGACAAGGAACTCGTCGAGGGAGAGACCTTCGCGGACGTGTGTACGAGCGGCACCGACGCCATCGAGATCGGTGGGACGACCGGTATGACTGGAGAGAAGATGGAGCGGGTCGTCGCCGCCTGTAGCACGTACGACATTCCACTCTACCAGGAGCCGAGCAATCCAGCCGTGGTCATCGACGACCCGGGTCTCGACGGCTATCTCATCCCGACGGTCTTCAACGCGGGCGACCCGTTCTGGATCACCGGTGCCCACAAGGAGTGGGCACGGATCGACGACGTGGACTGGGAGCGGACGAGCACCGAGGCCTACGTCGTCCTGAATCCCGACTCGGCCGTCGCGGAATACACCGGTGCCGACTGTGACCTCGAGGCCGACGACGTCGCTGCCTACGCCTCCGTCGCAGAACGGCTCTTCGGCCAGGACATCGTGTACATCGAGTACTCCGGCATGCTGGGTGATCCAGAAACGGTAACGGCCGCCCGCGACGCCCTCTCGGACGCCACACTCTTCTACGGCGGCGGCATCCACGACTACGAGTCGGCGGCCGAAATGGGTGAGGCGGCGGACGTCATCGTGGTCGGGGACCTGCTTCACGACGAAGGGGTGGACGCGGTCTCCGAAACGGTCGATGGCGTCAAGGACGCACACGGGAAGTGAGGGTCGGTGATCGAACGCGGACAGTAAGTACGTGAGCGGACATTTACGGGCACCGAGCAGACTGGCCTCCGAAAAATCGTGTCCGGGAGGGGGAATCGGCCGAGTTCACCCCTCGAAGAAAACGCTCACGGTCTGCCCCGAGCGTCCTGGGCACACGGAACTCGCCGAACCGGGGCGATACGGGGAATCACCGAACCAGGGCGATACGGGGAATCACCGAACCAGGGCGATACGGGGAATCACCGAACCGTGCGGATACAGGGAACACATTCTAGAATATTAACCTCCTCCCCCTCGAAGGGGAAGTCGATGGAGATAACGGACGTCGATACGATCCGAGTCGAAGTCGAACAGGACGAACCCCGAGGACTCTCCCGGGACCGTGCGATCGAACGTCGAGGTGCCGCGTTCGTCGTCATCGAGACGGACGAGGGCATCACTGGAATCGGCGAAGGGGTCGGGCCCGAGTCGTACATCGTCGAGCGGATCGTGGAGGAAAAGTACGCACCGCGACTGATCGGCGAAGACCCGCTCGCAATCGAGCGAAACTGGCAGACGATGTTGACACAGGATCTCTACTGGGACAAGAAGGGCCAGGGACTCGCCGCGGCGAGCGGGGTGGACATCGCCCTCTGGGACATCGCGGGCAAGTATTACGACGCCCCGGTGTATCGCCTGCTCGGTGGACCGGCCGGTGATGCCACACTCAAACCATACGCGAGCGACTTGTTCTTCAACGATCCGGAGGTCATGAAAGAGCGGGCGGCGGAGTACGTCGACCGCGGGTTCGAGGCCGTGAAGACCCACCTGGGCCGCGGCATGGAAGCCGACGAGAAGCGGGTGGCCGCCATGCGGGAGGCCATCGGCGACGCGGAGCTGATGGTGGACATGAATTGCGGGTACGACCGCCCCGACGCGAAACGGATCGGAGACATGCTCTCGGAGTACGACGTCTACTGGTACGAAGAGCCACTCTCGCCGTACGACGTCGACGGCCTCGCGGACCTCCGCCGATCCATCGACGTCCCGATTGCCACCGGCGAGAACGAATACACGAAGTGGGGATTCAGGGACCTGTTCGAAGCGGAGGCAGTCGACTATGCGATGCCGGATACGATGCGGGCGGGTGGAATTACCGAGACGAAGAAAATCTGTTCCCTCGCAGAAGCCTTCGACGTGGTGTGTTCGCCGCACTGCTTCACGACCGGTGTGGGTCTCGCCGCGACGATGCACGTGATGGCGTCGTCGCCGGCGAGCGAGTGGCTCGAATACGACGTGACCGGGTTCGAACTCTTCGAGGACCTCTTCGTCTCCCCGCCAGAACTCGAGGACGGGCGAATCCGACTCCCTGAGGAACCGGGACTCGGGGTCGAACTGGACCCGTCCGTCATCGACCAGTATCGAGTCGAGTGACGACGTCCGGCCTTCGTCCGGACCCCGGTGTGACGGTAGACTGATTCCAAAACGCGCCCGTTTAAGACCCTGGCTCCAAAGGGAGTGGTATGCAGGATAGAACCTTCGCTGCCGACGCCGAACCGGGCGAGACGGCGACGGTGGCCGGATGGGTCCACGAGATCAGGGACCTCGGTGGGATCGCGTTCCTCATTCTCCGGGACAAAACGGGTCGGATTCAGATCACCTTCGAGAAGGACGAACTCGAGGACGACCTCGTCGACCGGGCGCTCGACGTCCACAGAGAGAGCGTCCTGACAGTGACCGGTGACGTGACCGAGGAGGAACGAGCCCCGACCGGGGTCGAGATGGTCCCCGAGCAGGTCGAGGTACTCGCCGCCGCGGATCCCGAACTCCCCCTCGATCCGTCGGGCAAGGTCGACGCCGAGCTCTCGACTCGACTCGACAACCGGACACTCGACCTCCGGAAGCCCGAACCGAAGGCCATCTTCGAGATCAGGGCCGAGATGCTCGACGCGGCCAGGTCCGCCTTCCGGGACCTGGGCTGTACGGAGATAAACACCCCGAAAATCGTCGCCACCGGTACCGAGGGTGGGACCGAACTCTTCCCGATCACCTACTTCGGCCGGGAGGCGTTCATGAACCAGTCTCCCCAGCTCTTCAAACAGCTCATGGCCGCGTCCGGCCTCGAACGCGTCTTCGAGATCGGGCCCATCTTCCGGGCGGAAGAGCACAACACCCCCCGTCACCTCAACGAGGCGACGAGCATCGACTTCGAGAGCACGTTTATCGGCGCCGACGAAGCCATGGACGCAGCAGAGACGCTCATCAGGTCGGTTTACGAGCAGGTGGCGGAAAACGCCGGGCCGCAACTCGAGACGCTCGGAGTCAACGACGAGTTCACCGTCCCCGAGGCGGACTTCCCCCGGATCACGTACCGGGAGGCAATCGACCGGGTCAACGCAATCGGTGTCCTCGACGAGCACCTCGAGTGGGGTGATGACCTCCCCACCGAGGCCGAGAAGGCCCTCGGAACGGAGATGGATCGACATTACTTCATTACGAACTGGCCCTCCGAGGTCAAGCCGTTCTACATCAAGGACGTCGACGGAGACCCGGAACTCTCGACCGGGTTCGACCTCAATCACCCCCGCCTCGAGTTGATCTCCGGGGGACAGCGCGAACACCGGTACGACCACCTGATCGAGGGATTCGAACAGCAGGGTCTCGACCCGGAGGCCTTCGAGTACTATACGAAAATGTTCAAGTACGGCATGCCCCCGCACGCCGGCTGGGGGCTCGGTGCCGAGCGCTTGCTCATGACGATGCTCGACCTCGAGAACATCCGGGAGGCCGTCATCTTCCCCCGGGACCGCCAGCGGCTCTCCCCGTAACCGGGCCGATTCCATGTCCCCTTCACCGTCGAGCACCGGGTCTCCATCGGCCACTGCCTTCGTCCCCGCCCACGTCACCGGAATCTTCACCGTCCACCGGGACGATGATCCATCCCGAAGTGGCTCCCGTGGAGCGGGGCTCGCACTCGAGGCCGGTGTGACCGTCGAGATTACACCGGCGGAGACCACGACCGTTCTCGTAAATGGGGAACCGACTGCCGTCGAGGCCGTCGACCGCGTCCTCGACTCCCTCGGGGTCGATGCCGAGGTCGAGGTGGACGCCGAACTACCCCTCGGGTCCGGCTTCGGCCTCTCGGGGGCGATGGCCCTTGGAAGTGCACTCGCTTCGAACGCGGGGTTCGACCTCGGGAACTCGGAGAACGACCTGATCGAGGTCGCTCACGTGGCCGAGGTCGAGGCAGGGACGGGACTCGGTGACGTGGTCGCCGCAGCGCGAGGTGGCACACCGATACGACTCGAACCGGGTGCTCCCCCGCATGGAACGCTCGACGGGATCCCCGGGACGGCCCGCGTCGAAGTGCTCACGAGCGGTGGACTCTCCACGCCGGCTATCCTCGAGGACCGCCCCGAGCGCATCACCGAGGCCGGCGAGAGGGCACTCGAGGAACTCCTCGACCGCCCCACCCTCCCACGCTTCCTGGAGCAATCCCGCGCGTTCGCTCGTGATACGGGGTTACTGACCGAAGACGTTCTCGAGGTGATCGAAGCGGTGGAGGATACCGGCGGAAGAGCGAGCATGGGCATGCTCGGACGTACCGTGATGGCCTTCGGGACCGACCTGTCCGAGGCGGGGTTCGATCCGGTCGTCACCCGAATTCACCCGGGAGGTGCGTCGATCCTCGAGGAACCGGGTTGGAACGATTCCCCCCGATAGCGGGATTTTTACCCCCACGGGGGCGAGTGCGCACATGACCGACGGTGAGGACCCCGACCCAGACTCCGGCGGAAACGGAGACCCAATCAGTTCCGGAGGGGTGAGGATACCGGAGGACCACCCACGGTACAACTCGCTTTTGACACGCCATCGGATCGAAGAGGGAGTGAAGGAGGGCATCACGAGCCTGCAAGGACTCATCGCGGAGGGACGGGGCGAGGCGTTCGATTACTTGCTCGGTGAACAGACCATCCCCACCGCGGACGAGGCTGCACGGGCGGCGGCCGCGTTACTCCTCCTCGCCGACCATCCAGTCATTAGCGTTAACGGCAACGTCGCGGCCCTGGTCCCGGACGAGATCGTGGAACTCGGAAGGACCGTGGGGGCCGACCTCGAGGTCAACCTCTTCAACCGAACTGAAGAGCGGATGAACGCTATCGTCTCACACCTCGAAGATCACGGCGCCACGGATGTGAAGGGGCTCGCCGCCGACGCGAGGATTCCCGGCCTGTCACACGAGCGGGGAACGGTCGACGAAAACGGGATCGGCGACGCCGACGTGGTCCTCGTCCCGCTCGAAGACGGGGATCGGGCAGCAGCCCTCGCGGACGTTGGCAAGACGGGAATCGTCATCGATCTCAATCCACAATCCCGGTCCGCGCAAGTCGCCGCGATTCCAATCGTGGACAACGTCATCAGGGCCGTTCCCAATATCACCGACCACGCCCGCGACCTCCAGGACGCAGAGCGGTCCGATCTCGAGCGGATCGTGGAGGACTTCGACCCGGATCGTGCCCTCGCGGAAGCAGAAGAACGGATCCGAACGGGAATCGACCGAAGCGACTGAGCGATTGACCGATACAGTTCATTCTATACGATCGGACAGACCGACCCGTATCGATCGGAACGCCCTCTCCCGTTCGATCCGCCAGGGTGTCTGTGTGCGTTTGGCCCTCAGCAGAGAAGAGCGGTCGAACGAGTGTATCAGTACCATACTCTGACCGGTCCGAACTGCCAGATAAGTTCTCGGATCGGATCGGGTCGATTTGGCTCCGTCGACGTACTCCAACGCCCACGCTACGCCAGTTCCCGGACCAGTTCGGCCACGTCGCTCGCAGACTCCCCGATGACGTACACGTTCGGTTCCACTCCGAATCCCCCCGTATGGTACAACACGGTGATTCGGGAATCGACTGGTCCGAGGTCTCGGATCGCGTCGGAGGCCGAGCCGTCTCCGACGTCGAATTCCAGGGACTTTCGTCCGAGCGCCTCGAGTCGGTGGACTGTGTCGGGGTCGTAGGCGATGTTCACCGCGGCCCGAGCCTCGATTCCCGCCTCGCGCGCGGCTAGAAGGACGCTCGCAACGTGTTCGGACACGCCGAAGTCCGGTTCGCCGGGAACTTCGATCCGCCCCCGGACGTCGAAGAGTCGACCTGGCACACCCGCAACCTCGTGTATCGAGTCGGCCTCGGGGAGGCACTCGACCAGATTCGAGCCGACCTGGGGGATCAGGGCGGCGAACCCGCTCGTCTGTTCAAGGATCCGAAGTCCCCGTCTGACCGAGGAGAGGGTGCGCTCTCTGGCCAACGCCTCGCTCTCGGCTTCGACCGCCGTGAAGTCGTAGTCTATCTCGGCGAGTTCCGGCATCGCGGCCTCGTGGAGGGTCGAAAGAACGTCGTCCCCCCGGGCCATCCGCCTGATGAGCAACTCGGTCTCGATGAGTGCCTGGACCGGGCGCATGTCCCCGCTTTCGAGGCCGGCGCCGAGTTCCTGGACGAGGTCCCGTACCCGCTGGTCGGACTCGATTTCGGGGCGGGTCCGCACGTCCCCCTGGGCGTACTTCGAGACGGCGCTTTGACTGATCCCCAGACGCGCTGCGACCTCGGCCTGGGTGAGTCCCCGATCCCTGAGTTCGGCAGCGAGCATCGAACGGAACGTCGGAAGGAACTCCTCGGTGATGACCTCTTCGAGGAACTTCATCTGTCGGCCCCCGCGAATTCGTCGTCGTTCGAAATCCGGGACGCCTGGGGTCCGGCCTGGTCCTGGTACTTCGAACCGCGATTGGCACCGTATGGGTGACGGGCGGGAGACGTGAGTTCGGTAAAGACCAGCTGGGAGATGCGCATCCCCGGAGTAAGTGCAACAGGAGCGGTACCGAGGTTGGACAGTTCGAGGGTGATGCGGCCCCGGAACCCGGGATCGACGAACCCCGCCGTCGCGTGGACCACGATCGCGAGCCGCCCGAGTGAGGACCGGCCTTCGACCTGTGCAACCAGGTCTCGCGGGATCTCGACTCGCTCCTTCGTGGTGCCTAACACGAAGTCACCCGGGTGGAGTATGAACTCCTCATCGGGCCCGACCCGGGTCTCCGAGACGTACTCGTCGGCCCCCTCGTCGTTGTCAGGATGGATGCTCGAGATGTTCGTCCGTCGGAATTCGAGGAACTCCTGTCCCAGCCGAACGTCGACGCTGGCCGGCTGGACCTGGAGGTCGAGGTCCTCGATCGGTTCGATGACCAGGTCGCCCTGCTCGAGGCGGTCGAGGATGTCCCGGTCGGAGAGGATCATACCACCTACGCCGGTCGGTAGGCACAAAAGGATATCCGAGTCGGATTCCCTCCTTCGTATCCGAATTGGATTCCCTCCGTCGTATCCCGATCGGATTTCGCCGATCGTATTCGAGTCAGATCACGTCGATCGGCCCGGAAACCCCAATCCCCCGTCGCACCAGAGGGACACCCCCCTCGGCGCACCGGCGGGACACCCTTCGCCCTCCACCGATCCCCCCTTCTTCCCTCCACCGTTCTCCAGGCCGAATCCGCACCACTTAGTGTCCCGAAGCCGAGCAGTAGGTCATGAAACAGGCGATTGTCGTCCGGGCCGACCTCGACATGGGTGTCGGAAAACTCGCGGCACAGGTCGCCCACGCCTCCCTGTCGGCCTACGAGCACGCCGACGATGCCACGAGGCGGGAGTGGAAGCGCGGCGGCCAGAAGAAGGTCGTGCTGAAGGTGGGGAGCGAGCGCGAGCTCTTCGAAATCAAGGAGTCGGCCAGGACGGCGGGGCTCCCCACCGGACTGATCCGGGACGCGGGCCACACGCAACTCGAGCCCGACACGCCCACCGCCGTCGCGGTCGGTCCGGCGGGGGATTCCGCCGTCGACGAGATCACCGGCACCCTCTCGCTCCTGTAATCGACGGGTCGCGGGTATGCGGATTTCCGCGTTTCCCCTGCCACCCGGGATTTTCGAACGCCGTCTGAGACCGGTACCAGGGTTCCCGACCGAAGTCATTTGCTGTCACTCGGGTTCCCGACCGAAGTCGTTTGTTGTCACTCGGGTTCCCGACCG
>JBDGTL010000055.1:16701-37919 GCA_042216905.1 Halodesulfurarchaeum sp. | reverse complement strand
CGTCGGAGACGTTCTTGTAGTAGGCGACGTTGTAGATCGGCTCACACCCACCCGTGGTGTTTCCGACCATCGAGGTCGTCCCGGTCGGGGCAATGGTCGTCGTGTTGTGGTTCCGGATCGGGTAGCCCTCCGGCCAGTCGGTCGGGTCCTCGCCGGTGTGGTGCTCGAACCAGTCGGCGTATGCCTCGGGGTCTGCGTACTTCGAATCCTCCCACTCCTCGAAGGTCCCACGTTCCAGGGCGAGTTCGTGGGAGGTGTGCTTCGAGCCGTGATTGATGTGAACCATGAGTTGGCGCGCGACTTCGTCGGCGGGTCCCGACCCGTATCGAATGCCGAGCTGGATGTAAAGCTGGGCGATTCCCATGATCCCGAGCCCGATTTTCCGCATCCTCCGGACCGTCTCCGTGATCTCCTCGACGGGGAAATCCGACATCGTGACCACGTTCTCGAGGAACCGGGTCCCCCACTCGATCCGGCGGTCGAACTCGTCCCAGTCGATAGCCGAATCGAGGAAGGCCTCGATAGCGTCCTCGAGAGTGTCGTACTCGTCGCGGTGGTTCTCCGACCAGACCCGCCAGTCGGGGGCTTCCTCGGCCGCGATCGTCGAGAGATTGATGTGTCCGAGGTTGCAGGCCTCGTACTCCTCGAGGGGCTGCTCGCCGCAGTTGTGACAGACGAGACCGTTGGCGACGAACGAATGGGTGTCCGGTTCGGTCAGGTCGTAGACCGGTTCGTGGCCGTCGAACTCGACGGAATCGACGGTCGCGGCGAAGGACTCACGATACGGTCCTCGCTCGTACTCGTCCAGGCGGGCCTGCAGGGATTCCGTCTTGTCGTCCCGGAGGAAGCCAATTTCCTCGCTGAACGTGACGAGGGCGTCCTTCGATATGACCAGGTCGTGACCCACGTTTCGCTCGTCGGTCGCCGTTTTACCCGCGCCGTCGGGCATCTCCTGGTGGCCCGCTTCGTGGCGTTCCTCGTGAATCGTGCTGAAGACGCCGAAGTTGAGCAGGAGGCGTTGAACGTCCTTGAGCAAGTCGACGTCGGTGCTCGTGAACCGAACGGAGAGGCCGTTTTCGGCGCTGTCCTGGACGCCGCCGTCGGCCGAGAACAGCGCCTGGAGGAAGCCCCGGGCCATCGACTCGCTTCCGCGCATGACGGCGTCCGGAACCTGGTGTTTGTGCTCGGTCAGTCCGGCCTCCTCGGCGTACTCGTAGAGGCGCGTGGATCGGACCCGCTGTTCGACGGCCGTGGCACCTCGGTAGTCCTCGCCCCCGGAGATCTCGCTGACGTCGACGTCGTACCCTCCGTTCCCGACGGGATCGCGAACCACGTCGGTGACGTCGTCAGCGAACTGCGTCGAGAGCGTCGCGTCTTCGTCGGAGAAGTTGAGGTCCGCTCGCTCCTCGCCCTCCTCGAGGTGGCCGTCGCCCACGAGCCATCCCAGAACGCGACCCTCCTCGGCAGTTCCGTGATCGCCGAACGCGCCCTTGCGATTCTGTACGTGGACCGTATCGCCAGCTTCCAGGTCCCGGGCTTCGACCCATCCCTCGTCGGTCATCAGTCGATGATCGGCGGTTAGGCGGAGGTCGAATCCCTCCTCGGTCGTGAGTTCGTAGATGTCTTTGACACCGGTGTTGAAGACGCTACTCGCCTCCTTGAGCGTGTCATCGCTCAGTCGGCCGTCGACGACGACATCGCGGGCAACCCCGCGTTCGTAGAGTTCCTCGGCCGGAACCAGGCCGTTCTCCGTGCTGATCAGCGTATCACCTGTCACGCAAGGATTTGTGGCGAGCATCCGATGATCCGGATGCGCTTGTACGTCGAAGGAGTGCTCCTTGTTCGCTCGCTCCAGGTAGATGACGCCGGGCTCGCCGTTTTCGTGGGCACCCTCGACGATCCGTTCCCAGAGCACCTCGGCCGGGATCGAGAGTTCCTCGCCCACCTCGACGTACTCTCCGAGGTCGTACCGGGAGTACATCTCCTTTGTCTCCTCGCTGGCGATATGGGGCTCCTCCGTTCGGGGATTCACGAGGGTGTACTCCTCCCCATTGTACAATGCGTCCATGAAGTCGTCCGTGATCCCCACCGAGATGTTGAAGTTCGAGAGGTGGCCCTCGACCGCGTTCCGGAGGTGCTCGGGAACCCGGCCGTCCTCGTCGATGAGGTCTCGTGCCTCCTCGAGGGCGTCGGAGAAGTCGGTGTAGGTCGGATCGTCCGGATCGTTGAGCCGGAGGGAGTGCGCGAGCGAGACGTCCTTGTTTTTCGAGTGGATGAATTCGATGACGTCCGGGTGTGAGACCCGCATCACCGCCATCTGGGCACCCCGACGGGTACCGCCCTGCGCGATGGTCTCGGTCATCTGGTCGAACGTCCGCATGAACGTGATCGGACCGGATGCGATGCCTCCCGTCGACCCGACGGGATCGCCGTAGGGTCGCAACCGCCAGAACGCATACCCCATTCCACCGCCGCTCTGGAAGATCAACGCGGCCTCCTTGGCGGTCTCGTGAATGTCCTCGAGGTCGTCCTCCGGTGAATCCACGAAACACGCCGAGAGTTGCTGGAGTTCGTCGCCGGCGTTCATCAAGGTCGGCGAATTCGGCATGAACGAGAGCGATTCCATCAGCTCGCGGAACTCCCCGGCAACGGAGCGAACGTGCTCCTCGATCGGATCCGGGAGATCCGGGACCACCGTCTCGAAGGCGAACTTGTTGACGTTCTCCTCTGTAAGTGGGACCTCGACGTCGTCCTCGAAGGAGACGTCCTCGCCGAAGACCTCGGCGACGAGTTCGTCCCGGCGGGGATGGTCGGGCTTGAGGTGTTCCGGTCCGACCATCACTGTCTCGCCCCGGTTTTCGGCCTCGTAGACCGCCTCCGCGAGCGCGATATTGTTCGCGACCCGAGAGAAGAGCTCTTCCTGGGTCTCGACGTGATTCCCCTCGGCGTCCTTCTTGAGATACCGTGCCGGGAGGATGTTGTGGTAGGCGTTCTGCGTAAGGCGCTCCTCGAGGGTCTCCCCGGAGGTCCGCTTCACCGGAAGGTCGAATTCCGCTGCGGTCGTCTCTTCACTACTCATGGTCTATGCACCGTCTTCCTGTCGTATAGAGCGGCAGTCTGTCCATTCATATGTATCGAGTCCGGTCTCTCCAACGGACGCGTCGGCGTACCCCCGGGCCGTCGGGCCCGTCCCCGAACCCGCGTCCGTTTCGAGTGCGCCTCGACGGGCGCCGTGACCAGTCATCCCTAACCGGTCGGCACGTCATAAGGGTATCTAATGCACGGTGAAAGTAAACGTCGTCGGGTCCCCGGCTATCGATCCGGCCGACGGTATTTTAGTCGGGGCGAGACGTTTCCATCGCTATATCCCGACGCCTGCCACCTGCGATGGCGAGGAAGTTCCCGATCACGTCGTGTCCATACCCGGTGAGGACGCTCTCCGGGTGAAACTGCACCCCGAAGATGGGCTTGGACCGGTGGCGAATCGCCATGGGGAGGGTAACCCCGTCCTGTTCGGTCGTCGCCGTCTGTACGTACGGGTCGGGGATCGAAGCCGCGGAGAGTGAGTGATACCGGCCGGCCTGGAACGGCTCGGGAAGGTCCCGGAAAAGCCCCCTGCCGTCGTGCGAAATCGGGTACGCCTTCCCGTGGACTGGCTCCGGCGCGTGTCCCACCGTCCCACCGGCCTCGTACACGGCCGTTTCCATCCCGAGACAGACGCCGAGTGTGGGGATTGCCCCGTCCAACGCACGGAACACCGCCGAGGAGATTCCCACGTCGCGGTCGTTCTTCGGGTGCCCGGGGCCCGGACTCACCACGATGGCGTCCGGATCGGCGTTCCTGATCTCCTCCAGGGAAACGGTGTTCTTCAGGACCTCGATTTCCGGACGCGACCCGTCAGGAAGCTCGTGCTCCGAGACGTACTCGACCAGGTTGTACGTGAATGAATCGTAGTTATCGACGAAGACGATGTTCATCGAGGGACCTCCGTCGGTCCTTCCAGACGGTCGAGGGCGGCGAGGGTCCCGTCCATCTTCGACTCCGTCTCGTCGAATTCGGCTGCTGGTTCGGAATCCGCAACGATGCCCGCGCCGGCCCTGACCCTGAGAACGTCCCGTGTCGTGGAATCGTCGTCGTTCACTTCCCCGTGTTCGATCGTCGCGGTCCGGATGACGATGGCGAATTCCGCGTCTCCCGACCAGGAAACATATCCGACCCCGCCTCCGTAGACGCCCCGAGGCCTGGTTTCGAGGTCGTGGATGTACTCCATGGCCCTGATCTTCGGCGCTCCCGAAAGCGTTCCGGCCGGAAACGAGGCTCTGATTGCATCGAAGGCGTCGCTATCGGGGCGGAGCGTTCCGGTCACCGTCGACTCGATGTGCTGGACGTGGCTGTATTTGAGGACGCTCATGAATTCTGGTACCGCCACGCTGCCCGCCTCTGCGACCCGTCGAACGTCGTTTCTCGCGAGGTCGACGAGCATCGTGTGCTCGGCCCGCTCTTTCGGATCCGCAAGCATCTCGCCCGCGAGGCGCCGGTCCTCGACTGGACTCCCACCGCGGGGGCACGTCCCGGCGATCGGATTGTTGAGAACGGTGTCCCCGTTGACTGAAAGGAGCGTCTCGGGACTTGCACCGACGATGGTCCGGTCCTCGTGCCCCAGAAGATACATGTAGGGAGACGGGTTCTCGGTTCGCAAGGCGTCGTACAGGGCGATCGGATCGACGGATCCTTCGATCTCGCGCGTTCGTGACAGGACGACCTGATAGAGTTCACCGTCGAAGACGGCCTGTTTCGCCCGCCTGACCGCTGCCTCGTATTCCTCTCGGGTCCCGGCCTGGCGATCGGTAACGTGGATGCCACCTGGGCCCGGGGGAGTTGCCCGGTCGAGAACCGCTCGGACGCGGTTCACCTCCCCTTCCAGTTCGGCATAGACGGATCGGGGATCGTGGTCCGGCGTGAGGATCGGGGTCAACACGAGCGAGAGGGAGTCCTCGCGGTGGTCGAACACCACGACCCGGGTCGCCAGGACGAATTCCGCATCGGGAACAGTCGTGTCCGGACGCTCGACGCCCACCTCCTCGAGCCAGAGGTCGTAGACGGCGTCGTACGCGAGAAAGCCGACGAGGCCTCCATCGAGCAACTGGCGATCGGTATCCGGAAATCCACGTTTCGGAATCGCCGGAAGGGTCGAGCGTAACCGGTCGAGCACGTCCCCGGTCCCTGGCGAGACGAGCGACTCAGGGAGGCCGTCCCGACGGAGAACGGTCGAATCACCGGAGGGATGAAGTCGAACCACCGCGGCTGGATCGTACCCGACGAAGGAGTATCTCGCGTGTCGCTCGTCGGCGACGTGTGCCGGATCGAAGGCCCCGTCCGGGTCGCTCGCAGCGATTTTCTCCGCGCTCTCGAGGAGAAAGCCATGGTCGGCTCCGTCCGTCAGCGCGCTATACGCGGTGAGTGGATCGGCGTCGACATCCAGTGAGGCCTCCAGGCGGATCACGACTGGTTCCCCCTTCTCGACCATCGAGACGAATTCCGACTCGTTCGGTTCCAGGGTCATCAAAGCACCCCAGTGACTGCGTTCGATTGCATCACGAAGACACCCGCACTCCTCCCGTTGCCCGGTCGAGAAATGCCCGGACGGCCTGTGGGTCTTTGATCCCGCCGTCTGCCTCGACCCCGGAGGCCACGTCCACGCCGTAGGGGTCGACACGGTCGATGGCGGACGCGACGTTGTCCGGGTCGAGACCACCGGCGAGGACGAGCGGAACGTCGATCGACCGGGCGATCTCCCGGGCTGATTCCCAGTCGGTCCGTCGACCAGTACCGCCGCCTCCCCGTTCGTCGCGGGAGTCGAGAAGGATCGCATCAGCGACCGCCGCCAGGTCTTGTATCCGATCCCGTTCCCCCACGTCGGTCCCCACGATCAACGGAATCGGCACGTCCCTGGCCAGCGTTTGCAGTTCCGATTGTGACAGGCCAGCGTGGACCTGGACGGCGTCCGGTCCGACCGTCTCCACGAGGTCGAGCACGTCGAGTGCTCGCTCCTGTATCGTGACGAGGACGCCCGTAACGAACGGTGGAACGGACGAAAGCAAATCGGCCGCGGTCTCGGGAGAAACCGCTCTCGGCGTCTCGACCGGGACGTCGACGACGACGCCCACCGCGTCGACCCCCGCCTGGACGCTCTCCTCGACATCGGACCGCCGTGTATGTCCACAGACCTTCACCCGGACCATCTATGCTGGAATGGCCTGACGGAGGTCCTGGAGTTTCTCGGCGGCGTCCCCCGATTCGATCGCCGCGTCCGCGGCGTCCACCCCGTCACGAAGCGAGGAGGCTTCCCCGGAGACGTAGATGGCGGCCCCGGCGTTTGCGAGGACGATGTCTCGCATCGCGCCGTTCGACGACCCCTCCACGATACCGACGAGGTGCTCTGCGTTCTCCTCGGGAGACCCACCGGCCACGTCCTGGATGTCGTGGCGACCGAGACCGAGGTCCTCGGGCGAGATGGTGTATTCCTCGATCGAGGAGCCCCGGACCTCCGCAACAGTCGTCTCGTCGTGGACCGCGATTTCGTCGAGTCCCGAGCCGTGCACGACGAGCGCATGGTCGACGGGCATGTGCGAAAGGGAGCGAGCGATGAGTCCGACGAGTTCCGGGTCGTACACGCCGAGTACCTGGGCGTCCGCCCCAGCGGGGTTCGTAAGCGGGCCGAGGACGTTGAAAATAGTCCGGAGGCCGAGTTCCCGGCGCGGACCGATGACGGCCTTCATCGCCGGGTGGAACACCGGCGCGAGCATGAACCCGATGCCGTTTCGTTCGATCGCATCCTCCACTGCCGGGGGTTCGGCGTCCACCTCGACCCCGACCGTCTCAAGGACGTCGGCGCTTCCGGACGAGGAGGACACGGAGTAATTCCCGTGCTTGGCAATCGGAACGCCGGCCCCGCTCGCCACGATGGCGCTGGTCGTCGAGACGTTTATCGTATTGTAATCGTCACCGCCGGTTCCACACGTGTCGACGAGCGGGTCGCGATCCGGGTCGATCGTCCGGGCCGCGTCCCGCATCCCCTGGGCGAACCCCGCGATTTCGGTCTCAGTTTCCCCCTTGGACCTGAGCGCGACCAGCAGTGCACCGATCTGCGCCTCGGTGGCGTCTTCGAAGACCCGGCGGACGACCGTCCGTGCCTCGTCGACGTCGAGGTCCTCGCCGTCGAGGATACGCTCGATGTAGCCTTCCATAGTTGAACACCAATGTACTGTTTCGGTGTATAGTGTACATGTTTATCCACTACTTAATGCTTTCGTGCCCGGCAGTGACCGAGGGGTGCTCTCACAGGGTCGGGTGCTTCGAGTCGAAACCTTCAATTGTGCCGGACGGATACGAACTGATGCACAAAAGGTCCGGGTCGGTGGTCTAGTCTGGCTATGACACCTCCTTGACATGGAGGAGGTCGGCGGTTCAAATCCGCCCCGACCCATTTCTCGATCACTCACACCATCGAGGGACCCGTCGGTGTCCCGAGATGTGTGATAGCGGTGGTGAATGGGCGTGGCGGATTTGAGCCCTATCAGTCGCGCGCAGCGAACGGAGTGAGCGAGCACGTCTGATTTCGGTTCAAATCCGCCCCGACCCACTCCTTCCAACCCGGACCGTCGACCCCGATGGTTCTCCAAACAATTGAATGGGACCAGTTTCTACTCGCGAGTTCCACTGAAACGGCAATTCAAGCCCTTTCAGGCCATATATCGGCTCACATTTTCGAGAACCCCAATCGGCCGACGAAGGAGCTTCCCCTCCCAGTCTGGGTTCCGGATATGTGGTGAGCGGGTTCGAATGATCAAAGAACGCCTGCGATCCTGAAAAATCAATAGTTGACTGTGATAAGCAAATCTCAAGGACCCCACGGTGCATCGATAGCGATATTTCCAGTATTCCATCAGAATGTCACTGCTGGATAGACGGGCTCGTTTCTTACAATAGAAGTCTCGAAGAATTCAGCCTGTCGTATTAATGATAGTCATCTGATAGAATGTACTATTAGAAGCGAAATACAAGGGAGTATATGGAAGTCCGGACTGTCGACGAAACATCGTTTTCAGTCTTGACTATCCTCCTGTATACCAGCATCACTGCTCTTCTCGTCGGTATCGTAATCGCTCCGTCGTTCCTGTGGGATACCTACGCTCGGGCGCTCGACACCCTATTGCTTCTCGCACTCTGGGGACTCGTCGGCCGGACGTTCATCTCTTCCGGAATAGCATTTCTTCGTGGCGATCGACCGACACTCCCGGAGGACGCCACCCTTCCAACGGTGAGCGTGGTTATTCCCGCGTACAACGAGGAACCGGTGTTACCGGAAACGATCGCCGCCTGCAAGGCGCTCGACTATCCGGACTCGAAACTGGACGTGATTATCTGCTATGAGGCAGATTCGACGGATAGAACCGCTGAAATCGCAGAGCAAGCGGCTGCCAACGATCCCCGTATACAGGCAGTAAAACGAGACGAACCCGGCGGGGGCAAGGCAAAGGCCACGAACTATGCCCTCCAGTACGCGACTGGTGACATTGTCGCCAGTATCGATGCGGACCATCAATTCGAACCGACCGCGGTTCGCCGGGCTGTCGCGTGGTTCGTGAATGATGAAGAGACGTGGTGTGTGAAAGGACGGTGTTTCGGGCGCAACCCAAGCGACTCGCTCATCGCGCTCCATGCAACCGTCGAGCGCCACATCGTCGAGAAGGCAGACATTTTCGCTCGTCAACTATTCAAGGGATTTACCTTCTTTGGCGGTGGCCAAGCCTTCTTCCGGGCGGAGGTATTCGAGGAACTGGGAGCGTTTGACGAGGAGATTCTCGTCGAGGACATCGACATGTCCTCGAAAATCCACGAGGCTGGAAAGAAGCTCCAGATCGACCCGACGGTTATCACCTACGAGGAGAATCCAGCCACGTTGGCGGCGTGGTGGAATCAGCGAAAGCGGTGGGCCCGTGGATGGATGCAGGTCACCAACCGGTATCTGACTCGGCTCCCACAAACGCCCCATCTCACTCTCTTACAGCGGATGGATTCACTCTATACGTTCGTGTACGCCCTCGTACCGGCACTGTTGGTGATTGCATTCCCGATGGGATATCTGAGTGAAATGACGGCAGTCACCGTGTCCACGTTCATTCCACTCCCGGATAGTGCCTTGTGGACGTTCCCCCTCGTAGCGCCAGCCATCGTCTCCTATCTCATCTTTGCGCAGGACTACCGCGACGGCTATCCCCACCATCCATACGAGTTCATCGCTGCGTTCACACTGGGCCCGTACCTCATTTTCCAAACCGCAGTGTTCGTCGTCTCATTTATCGAAGAATACGTGCTGGAAAAACCAAGCATCTACGTGACGACATCACGGTCGGACTGATTCCACGTCACTCCCGACAACTCGGCATGTACTGGGGAACAACGGCCCTTGGTGAAACTCTAGTGACATATGGCACAATGTGGCTCGGCAAGCCCATTCGGACACGATTGAACTTCACGGGGACCCACCGAGCACTACCGTGTTTCAGACAGTAATACACTCCCCGTTGCTGAGTGCATCATCGATATGTCGACATCGGGCGTACCCACACAACTGCGACCGATGATGTCCTCCCGAACTCGGAGGCCATTTCACTCGACCAATCCATAATACGGTATCTGGATTATTTGCACGATGTTCCGAGTTCCACTCGACTGACACGAGAAACTGACGAACCCAAAGGCATGATTTCACACGAATAGCGTCTCTCCTCCGTGTTTTCTGGCTGAATTTGGGTCTAATACTGGTACTATTCTGTATATATTTCGGAAAACCTATAATAACGATCCAGGCCACTGTTCGGGTGAGGTAAAACGATGACAACTACCCTCACGAAAGTCCTGGGCGTCGCCCTCGTGGCCGTGGTAGCCTTCTCAGGCTTCGCCGCGGCGACCGGCGGTGTCGGAGTATTGACGACGAACGCTTCGGAAGCCGGGAACGGATTCGGTCCCGGTGACGGCACGGGGCCGATAAACGCCTCTGAAGCCGACCGACCACTCGATGGCTCCAACAGTCCGTGGGTCACCGGTGACGAGCGCCTGGACGCCTTCCAGGACCGCTTCAACCTGACCGACGAACAGATCGAACAGATCCAATCCGAAGTCACCACTATGATCGAGGATGGCGCAGACCGAGCGGAGATTCGGGCGACGATCACCGAAATGCTGACTGAATTCGGCGTGGACGACCCGGTCCTCGGACCGGCGGCCGGTGTCGGCCAGCAGTCCAGTTCGTTCGGACAGGGACCTGCCGGTAACGGCGCCGGGAACGGCTACGGCCCGGGGAACGGTGCTGGCCGCGGACCTGGCGTCGGCCAGGGCGCTGGCCCACACGGCCCCGCTGACGGCTCCTGTCTGAACTGAGCCACGATGTGTCCGGTGGCTAGAAAGCCAGCTATATAGCCCACACTTCCGAACCCCGCAGGTGACTCGATGCGGAAGGTACTCTGGTGGCTGATCGGTGGGGCCCGCGGCGGGAGAAACCGGTTTCGCATCATCAGAACCCTGGAGCGTGAACCGATGAACGCCAATCAACTCGCCTCGACACTCGACCTCGATTACAAGACCGTCCGCCATCACCTCGACCTGTTGCTCGAGAACGACGTGGTGGAGGCCGTCGGGGACGGGTACGGGGATACGTATTTTTTGACCGAGCGGATGGAATCGAATCTCGACGTCCTGGAAACGATCGCCGAATCGGCCGATTTCGAGACGGCGGACCAGAACGGTGGTGAGCCCGATGAGTGAGGATACCGTGCGTCGGGATGGACTGGAACCGGTGTGGACGGTTGCGCTTATTGTCGGTGCCGCCGCGATCATCAGTGCGATCGTCGCCCTGATCCTCGATCCCCAGGCCATCGGTGGCATGGGCAGGGGGATGGGTCGTGGGATGCACACGTTCGACCTGGTGATCCAGATCCGGCTCTTTCTCTCGACGTTCAACGTCCTGCTCCTGCTCGTCCTCACCTGGTCCTATCTGGTGGTCTACCGAGACCTCCCCAATCGGTTCACGTTCAGTCTCCTGCTGTTCTCCGTCGCCTTGCTTTTTTACGCAGTCGCCTCGAACCCCGCGATCCACGTGCTGTTCGGGTACCGTGGAGGGCCCGGACTCGGACCGTTCGCGTTCCTCCCCGACCTCTTCGCGGCCGTGGCTGTGACGGTCCTGCTCTATCAGAGCTTCCAGTGAGACGAGGGCAGTTCCAGATCGCCTTGCCGGGTCGTTCCATCCGAGTGCCTGTCGGGTCGTTCCATCCGAGTGCCTGTCGGGTCGTTCCATCCGAGTGCCTGCCGGGTCGTCCAATCCGAGTGCCCGGCAGTGAACGGTTCTAGATTTTCCGAATCGTGACACTGGGTACATCAACGGAGGTAGTTCTCCCCCACCTGCTGGTGATATGCCCGAGTCTCCTTCAAATCGAATCGGGCAGTTGTGTCCCCTCGAATACGGAGGGGATCCGACGCGAAACCAACAGCGTTTGGGTCGAACGTGGGCGTTCAGGCTGTCGTCCGGACTGCGAATTGTAGAAATTGTGGTAATATAACGCTAATCGCGATCTGTGACCACATCGTGAACGTCGCCGGGTACACTTTTGTACTCCTGACCTGGTCTAACCGCCGTTTTACGTCCTCGAATCGCTCCTGATCAGCAATCGCAGAGGAATTGATATCGTGCGGGGCGTCGATGACGTCGTTCAGTTCTTCTTCGAGTTCACGAATTCGCGTTTCTTTCTTCTTCGCCATTATCTGGTGCATTCGAAACATCGAGTAGGCGATCGAAACGAGTCCCACCAACCACGCAGCGGAAAAGAAGAGAGCGGCGGTCAATCCTGGTTTGACGGGTGTTTTGCCGAATGACGTGATAAATGGGCCGTAGATAAGAACTAAATAGAGTAACAGACCGGCCGTGTACAAGTAATACGACCGTTTCAGTAATTGGCCAATAGCCGCGAAGCCGCCCATATTGCGGGGATCGTAATGAAAGAGGTTGATGTCCGCGTCGTTGATTCGTTTCGGAACGAGGAAATGTATGCTAAAAAATATGACCGCAAATTCGGCAACGAAGGGCAGGTACCCGAACTCGTGAACGAAAAGGACGTTCACTAACCCGGCAACGCCCTCGAACTCGACGACCGATTCGATCCCGGCGACGAAAATGAGGTACGCGTATTCACTTGCGGCTGCAATGCCGAAGACGACCCATTTCGTGCGGACTGAAACCAGCTGTTCGAGCGATCCGAGATCGGTGTCCGGGCCACGGTTATGCTGGTGCAAATATTCGATCGCGTCCGAATAGTTCGCCGACATATATCGGATTCCGATGGCAGCAAGGACGATACCGATCGGGCCCGCAATCACCGTCGGGGTTGCGAGGAGGATATGCTCGTAACCCGTCATCATTTTATACGTATTCACGGCGACAAAATCGATGAAAAAGAAGAGGAAAAGAAGCAGATACGGTGGATAGATATCAACGGGGAGTAGTGCCGCGAGGCGATCAATCCGATAGAGGCTGGCGACCCGCTCGATGAGCAGTGTTTGTTGAATATCGGATTGGGTTGCGTCCATACGCGGCTATGTCGGTATAACCCCCAAAAATTCTCTCATTGGATGAGAGGTTCACCACGCGGTACCATCGACGAGATGTGGATCCCCCAGTAATAACGGCCCACGCTCTGGGAAAACGGACTGAATCGTCGAGCACCGTTTAGACATCAGTTACATCTGCGGATCAGGTACGAACACCTGTCTCGGACCGTCGAAGGAACGGAAGTCGACGCTCGATCGTGCTACCCGTTCCCATCAGCCAGCGCTGTTTGCCGTCCAGAGCCCTGCCAATCGAACCGCTCTTCGAAATATTCGGCGACGGTGACCAGCGAGATGAGTACGGGCACCTCGATGAGCGGCCCGATGACCGCTGCGAAGGCGACGTCGCTTGCGACGCCGAACAGGCCGATTGCGACGGCGATAGCGAGTTCGAAGTTATTGCTGGCGGCGGTGAAGGCGATCGAGGTGGTTTCGGGGTAGTCCGCGCCGATCGCCTTGCCCATCCAGAAACTGATGAGAAACATGGAGACGAAGTAAATCGTGAGTGGGATAGCGACCCTGAGGACGTCGAGGGGGAGTTCCACGATCGTCTCGCCCTTCAAGCTGAACATCACGATGATGGTGAAGAGGAGGGCAACGAGCGTGAGGGGGTCGATCGTGGGTACGTACTGCTCCTCGTACCAGGCGGTACTCTTCAGCGTCGGGAGCCCGAATCGAGAAATGACGCCGGCGAGGAACGGGATGCCCAGGTAGAGGAACACGGTGCGGGCCACCCGCTCGATGCCGATGTCCACCACCACGCTCCTCAACCCCAGGAACTCGGGGATCACGGTGATGAAAAGGAAGGCGTAGGCGCTGTAGAAAAACACTTGAAAGAGGCTGTTGAGGGCGACCAGCCCGGCGGCGTACTCGGGACTGCCGTCGGCGAGGTCGTTCCAGACCAGGACCATGGCGATACAGCGAGCCAACCCGATCAGGATCAACCCGACCATGAACATCGGGTGATCTCGCAGGAAGACGACCGCGAGGACGAACATGAGGATCGGACCGACGATCCAGTTCTGGACCAGGCTCAACCCCAGGGTTTTCAGGTCACGGAAAAGAGCCGGGAGTTTCCGGTACTCGACCTTCGCCAGGGGCGGATACATCATGACGATGAGCCCGATGGCGATGGGGACGTTGGTGGTTCCGACGCTGAACTGGTTGATGGTCGCCGGAACTGAGGGGACGAAATAGCCGAGGCCCACTCCGACGACCATCGCGCCGAATATCCAGAGTGTGAGATACTGGTCGAGGAAGGAGAGTCCTGAGTCGTCGGACGAGTCGTGGGTCCCATCCTGTGTTACCGTCTCGGTCATACGTCCGCCTCCGTCGAAATGGCGGAGAGGAGCCGTTCGGCGCGGTCGGTAGTCGAATACACGCGCCACCGCCCCTCTTTTCGGCGCTGTACGAGACCTGCCTCGACCAACCGCGAGAGGGCGTGGCTGATTGCACTCGTGCTCACGTCGAAGATGGCATCGAACTCACAGACACAGCGTTCCTCACTTTCCATCAACAGTCGGAGGATGCGATACCGGGTCTCGTCCGCGAGCACCGATACCAGGGCAATTTCGCGGTCGATTGCCTTCGAATCGAATCCCGTGTCGATCTCCTTTAGGGATTCAGCTCCAGCATCGAGTGTCGGGCACCCCGCGAGGTCTCGGTTTTTCGAATCCTCGTTTGTCTCCCCGGAAGCCCCTGCCATCATACACATTATTTGAATGTTTATTCATATAAGGGTTATTCGATGTTGGGTACCTCCTCACATGCCGATGCGGATCTATTGGTAGTCGCGGAGGCACGGAGGGCGCCAGCGAGCCGGGGACCGCGAGGCAATCGACGGGACGACCGGCGGGAGTCTCGGACTATGCGAACGGGGACCGGGAGTGGACCGAAGAACGTCTCCGGATGAACGAGCGGCGAAGCCGCGAGTCGAAGTGACCCGCGAGTCAATGTGACCCGCGAGTCGAAGTGACCCGGGATCTGAATCGCCCGAGAGCCACTTTGAGACGGGATCCGAATCGCCCGTACCCTCAATATCCGGTGAGCAAGGGCCGTTGGGTACGCTAGTAATTATTGATAGTTGTACCGATACAATGCCGAATAGGTCCGAAATCAGTGAATAATTACTGACCGCTAATTCTGTGAATAATTACTGACCGCTTTCGGATGGAGGTGCGTGCGAATACCGGTGGGGCCAAACCCCAACGGGAAGGGGGCGCGTTCCTCGACCGTCCCCGGTCATTTCGGTTCGTTCTCACTCCGTCGTCACGTCCCCCGTGAATTCCGTCGTCGCTTCGACCGTTGCTCCCTCCCTCGAGAACACCGTTATGAGGTCCCCCGGTTTGATCTCCGCCCCTCCGCGAGGAGTGATGACCGTATCGTCACGTTCGATCGCTACGATGAGGATTTCCTCGCCGATGAGGCCCGCTTCGTCGGCCTCCGCGATGGTCTTTCCGGCGATGGGGGCCGAGTCTGTAACCGTGATCTCGAACACCTCGGCGTCGCCCGAGAGACTCATGAAGTCCTTGATTGCCGGGCGCTGCACTGCCCGGACGAGATACTCGGCGATGAGTCGCTGTGGGTTTTCGAGAACGTTGGCCCCGATCCGTCGGAAGAGCGACATGTGCTCCGGGTTCTGGACGACCGTGACCCGGGATGGGATCTCGAGTTCTTCGGCCATCAGGAGGACCATCACGTTCGTCGCGTCCTGATCCGTCGTGCAAATAATGGAGTCGGCCCGGTCAGCACCAGCCTCGAGAAGCGTCTCCTTTTCGGTTGCGTCCGCATGTAGAACGAGACAATCGTAATTGCGACCGATCTCGTCAGCGACCGCTTCGTTTCGCTCGATGACCACGATTTCGTTGTTTGATCGCGAGAGGAGGTCGATGACCTGGGATCCGATTTGACCGGCCCCGACGACGATGGCGTACATATTCTCCGGTTGCGGCGGGTCCCGCTAAGGCTTTTTCCGGTTCGGGCTTATCTCCTCGATCGAATCCCCTTCACCAGGGTGTAGCCGACGAACCCGATCAGGTACCCGGAAGCGAGCAGCGTCGTGACCCGCGTGCGACCCTGGAGTGCGATGAAAAGGATGAGGAGCGGGCCCAGAACGATGAAAGCGTCGAAAACCGGGTCGGCCGTGTGTCCTTCGAGGAGCGGACCCACGACCGGCAGGTCCCCGAGCCTCATCGATATCCCCCGACGAAAACTCCTCTGAGCAACACGACGACGGGGATGATTTCCAGGCGACCGATCCACATGTTGAACAGGAGCATGACCTTTCCCGTGACCGGCATTCCCGGACCGGTGATTCCCGTCGAGAGACCGACGTTGCCCTGGGCGCTTGCGACCTCGAAAATCACGTTTTCGAGCGTGAACCCGCCAGGACCCGTGGGCAGGAGCCAGAGCAGGACGAACGTGCCAATCCCGAGGAAGACGACCCAGAGAAACGTGATGATGGCCGCCTCCTCTAACTCCTGGGACGCCTCGACCTCCGAGAGGGTCCGCCCGTCGATGGTCAGGTATCGCATCGCCGAGGATGGCTCGAAGATCCCCCGGATCCGGAACGCAGTCCCTTTCACGAGCGTGATTGCCCGGATGAGTTTGATCCCGCCGACCGTCGATCCCGCAGCTCCGCCCACGACCATTCCCACAGAGAGGAACAACTGCGTTTCCGGAGACCACGACTGGCCGAGGTGACTCGCGGTCTGGAACCCGGTACACGACGCTGCCGAGACGAACTGGAAGAGACCATACCGGAGCGAGGACTGGATCGAGGCGTAGGTCTCATTCATGAAGAGCATCGCGGACACCAGGAGGGCGCCGATGGAAAAGAACCCGAAGACCCATCGCGTCTGGATGTCCGTGTAGAAATTATCGAGTTCACCCGAGAGGATCAGATAGTGGACGGGGAACGCGATACTGCCGAGAATCATCACCGGAACGAGGGCGAGGTCGATGGCCACGCTGTCGTACGTGGCGATACTCGCGTCCGTAACGGAGAACCCGCCGGTCGCGAGACCAGTCATCCCGTGGTTGATGGCCTCCCACATCGGCATGCCCGCGAGCCAGAGCAGGAGTATCGAGACGACGGTGAACAGGATGAAGATCCACCAGATGGTCCGGACGGTCGAGACGATACTCGGGTGGATTTTCTCGGAACGGGCCTCGCTCTCGTAGAGCGTCAACGAACCGCTTCCGGGCCGGGCGAGGATGGCGGTGGTGAGGACGATGACCCCCACACCGCCGACCCACTCGGTCAGCGACCGCCACCACTGGAGCGTCGCGGGGAGGACACTTTCGTCTCTACTCATGGTAAGGCCGGTGCCGGTAAATCCGCTCATGGATTCAAAGACCGCGTTGATCGGATTTTGGAAGGCTGCGAGCGTCTGCGTGTCGACGGACGCGGGTATCGAGAGGACGGCCGGGTCAATCGCCACCGTCCAGGACACGAGCAGGAACGGGAGCGCGCCGAACAGGGCGACGAAGAACCACCCAGAGGCCGCGATCATCATCCCATGACGTTTCCCCGGTTCGGCCGCCCCAGGAAATCGGTCCACCAGGAACCGGCCGATGAGGAACGGGACGGCCGCTGAAACGAGTAACGGCGGGATCGCGTAGTACTCCCCCCAGGCAATGGGGACGGCGACCGAGACGAAGATCAGCCCCGAGAGCGCACGAAAGATACGCCCGAGGTCTCTCGCGATCGTTTCGAGCGAGTTCCCCATATGACCGTCGTGTTCTCTCACGATCCCTAAATATCGACCGAATACGCCCGCCAGTACGAAGGCCTACCCGGCGAGTTCGAGAAGTCCCAGTAATAGTCCGGGCACGGCCAGTAACACGAGGCCCACGACGATCAGCAATGCGGGAAGGATGAAAATTCCCATGTCGGTGAACAACCAGAGGCCAAGTCCGGCGACGACGACGAGGATACCCAGTAGACGGAGGGCCCAGGAAAGGACGCTTTCGAAGCCCGAATCGGCGAACACGTCGACGATTTCGAGGACTTCGTCCATGATTCCTCGGGGGTTAGGACTGCGGTAACTTAGGCCCCGCGGAAATCGGTTTCCGACGGCACGACGTGGGAGAGAAAATACCGATGGCCGCTTGTGAAATGCCAATGACCGCTTGTGAAATGCCAATGGCCGCTTGTGAAATGCCAATGGCCGCTTGTGAAATGCCAATGGCCGCTTGTGAAACTGGAAAACACCAGAACGAATGACCCGAGGACGAGCGATTCCGACCGTGAACCCTGGGCGGAGTCGGTCGAAACCGTTTCAATCCCGCCGGTTGGTACCTTTCGGTGGTCCCGATGCCAGACCCTCCCGACACCGACGAACCCTCCAGGACGGACAGACGTGGATTCCTCGCCACCACGGCCTCCGGTGTCTCGATCGCGCTTTCCGGGTGTGCCGGATCGATCGGGACGACAGGTCCACGATCGGTACATCCGCCAGCGGTCGTCGAAGCCACACCGACGTCCCGTGTGTGGAATTTTCCTCGTGGCTCGAGCGACGAAAACACCCCGATCCAGATCGCTCTCGAACAGGCCGCTCGTGCCCCCAGGGCGGAAAAATCGACGCCGATCCGGTTTCGCGTTTCCGCCACCGTCTTCGGACACACCAACTATCACCATCGGCGGATTTCGATCCGTCTCCGGTCCCCTGCCAGGTCCCATGCGGACCGAACTCCCGCCAAACTGTACGTCAGTCCGCCGGCGACGTTCGATTCGGTCCGAGTCACGCGGACGGGCGGCGAGATCAGCGTCGTCCTGACCGACCTCGAGACGGTGGGAACGATCGAAGTCGACGTCCTGGTCGCTCCGGGAACCGAACCGCTCCCCGAAACCCTGGGGTACGAATTCTCGGTAACGGCGGCCCAGACAGGCCTGATTGGGCGGAACATCCGTGCATCCACGGCGGGATCCTTTCCCATCGCTCGAGAGCGGGCCTGAAATTTCGTCCCCCAGGGCTCACCCCCAGGTCCACTCCCGGACTCAACTCCATTTACACTCCCGGACTTGCCTCCCGTATCACTCTCGGACTTGCCGACTTTCTTTCCCCACTCACCCGGACGAGTCGGCGTGTTCGTACACGAAGGCCCGGAGGAGTTTTGCGGCCAGGGACGCCGCCTGGCCGTCGTCCCGATCGGTTACCTCGACGACGTCGAAGGCCACGGCGCTGGGGGCGACCGACCTGACCACGTCCCGCATCGTTCTCGGTTCGAGTCCGAACGGTTCCTTGGTTCCGGTCCCGGGCGCGAACCCCGGGTCGGCGCCGTCGATATCGACGCTGAGATACACCGTCGCATTCCCTAGTGCAGGGTTCCAGGACTCCGCGTCCTCCGGCGGGACGACGGTGACGTCTGTGGCGCCCGCTCGATTCCATTCTGCCTCGCTGCCGGTCCGGGCGCCGACGATCACTGCCCGGTCCACCACGTCGAGTACGTGATCGGTCACCGTCGCGTGACTCCAGCGGTTGCCCGCGTACTCCTCCCGGAGGTCAAGATGAGCGTCGATGCACACGTAGACCTCCGGTTCGAGGGCCTCGACGCCCGCGACGGTGACAGTGTGCTCCCCGCCGAGAAGGAGTGGGACTGCCCCCTCCTCGGTCACGCCACGGAGGACGCTCCCGAGGTAGTCGAGATAGTCGCGGGCGTCGTCCCACGCCGAGATATCGCCCCGGTCGTGAACGCCGAGATCGGTGAAAAACGAGTCCGTCCGGTGGTCGTAATCGTCGAACGGCCGTGCGTACCGACGGATCCGCTCCGGGCCGAACCGGGCCCCCGGTTCGAACGTACTCGAGACGTCGAGGGGCGCTCCGACCACCTGGTAGTCGGCGGCTTCGCGGTCGGCGGTTGCACCCGGGAACATGCTCAGTTCGGTATCGTGCCGTCTTCCCGTATACCCCTCAGTCCAGTATCTTCCGCTGGCCCTCGAACTCGAGGTACTCGATCTCGTCGTCCGAGGTGAGATCGACCCCGTCGGGGACGCGGATGGTGAAGGTCTCGTAGGTGTCGAGGTCCATGATCTGTGCGTCGCCGTCCTGGACCGAGACCACCTGTCCCTGCTTTCTGTCGATCATCGGGACCCAGATCTTCTGGTCGACTGGCTGAGAGATGGACCGTTTCTTGTCGTCGAAGACACCCCGTCCTTCGATCCTGGCCTTGGCGCTTCCGTGCTTCCCGGGCTTCGCCGTGCTGTAGGAGGTGATTTTACAGGGGGACTCGTCCATCATCACGTAGTTCCCCTCCTGGAGATCGCGAACTTCCTTCTGCTCTTTGGGCATATCGCGGGTTTTTCGCCTGGGTCGTATAAACCGTTTGGAAGCGCCGCTCGGGGCCTGAACAAGCAAACAGCGACTATCCGACGAGTCACAGCAGTGCCGCACTCAGTCGAGGAACCGTCGGAGTCGGTCGAGGCCCCGTTCGAGTTCCGCGGTCGGGAGACCGAAGCCGATCCTGAAGTAGTCGTCGAACCCAAAGACGTCCCCCGGCGCGAGGACGACGGACTCGGATTCCACGACCGCCCGACAGAACTCCCGCGAGGAGTCAAACCCATCCGGGACCGTAACGAACCCGTTGACGCCAACCGGGTCGTACCACGAGAGGTCCATGTCGTCGACGAATTCCGCGACGATGTCCCGGTTCCTGTCGGCGAGGGTCCGGTTCTCCTGGAGTATCGTTGCCTCCCGCTCGCCGAGGGCTTGCATCGCTACGTGCTGGCCGACCGCCGACGGTGAGATCGTCGTGTAGTCCTTCCACCCCCAGGCGGCCTCGACGACGTCCGGCGGTCCCGCCATCCACCCGAATCGGATCCCGGCGAGTCCGTAGGCCTTGGTGAGACTACTCGTGCTGATCCCAGCCTCGCCCATCGAGGCCACCGGTGGAAGCGGATCCGGGGAGAGGAGTCGGTACACCTCGTCCGCGAGCAGGTAGGCGTCGGCGTCGACGGCCAGGTCGTAGAGCGCCTCGACCGTCGCCTGTGAGTGATACCGCCCGGTGGGGTTGTTCGGGTTATTGAGCACGAGGAGTTCGGTGTCCGGGCGAATCGCCTCGGCGACCGCCGACACGTCGAGTCGCCAGTCCGGCGGGGTGAGTTCGACCCGGGTCACGGCCGCGAGCGTCTCCGGCAGCGTGTGGAGTGCCTGATACGTGGGCGTCACCACGACGGCGTGATCGTCCGGTTCGAGAATCGACTGGAAGGCGAGGAAGTTGGCCTCCTGGGTTCCGACCGTGCAAAGAACCGAATCGGGTCCCCGGTCGTACCGGTCCCCGATCGTCTCCCGGAGCGCCGGATCGCCATTGGTCGGGATCACGTACCCGAACGTCCCGGGGTCGAGATCGAACCGGTCCGCGTCGAGACTCCTGATGCCCGACTCCGCGAGCATGATGTCGGCATCGTGCTCGTACCGGGCGAACCACCGCTCCAGTTCGAAGGCGGGGATGTCCATGGATGGGGTTCGCGGGGCGGGCTATAATCCCCTCCGAAAGTTGGTTCGGGGGAGAATCCAGTAGCACGGACCTCTCCTGATGACGCATCGGAGTGTTCAGGG
>JBDGTL010000055.1:9898-16601 GCA_042216905.1 Halodesulfurarchaeum sp. | reverse complement strand
GTGTTCAGGGACTGTGCCGGATGTCGTGTCCTGGTGAGTCACACCCGACAGTATATAATGTGTTGCGAGGATGGTGCCACGGTCCGTGGTACCTCATTCACGCACCGGCAATTTCTGCCGGTGCTCGGCCACTCCGGTTCGACCGGGGCGAACGGTCGGCCTCCTCGAAACGCAATGGAGTGTTGGCTGTCGAAATTGGATTTCACCGGGCACGTCTCACTCGCCTTCGTCACGGTGACGCTGTCGTTGGTCGAGGTACTGCCGGGTGAACCTGGGGGCGGCGCTGATGCCAGTTCGCTTTCGGAAGTCCCGCGCGAGCCAGATCCCGGAGAGAAGACTGAGAGCGAGGCCCACTCCGGCCTCGGGCAGGCCGAGGAAGACGTAGAATATGGCGGCTGTGAGCAGGCCCGCGGTCATGATCATCCCCGCGATGAGCCGCTTGGCGAGTCGGTCGATGACGCCCTCGCGGTCCTCGATCCCCGCCCTGACGTACACCGCGTCCCGCTCGATCCTGTCGAGCGTTCGGTCGAGTTTCGCCGGGATCCGGACCGAGGCCCGGGCGGCCTCGGTGATCTCCTCGCCGCTCTCCGTTACGAACTGCCGGATCGACTCCTCCCGGTAGCCCCGCTCGGTGAGGAAATCCGACGCGATGGCGATGAAATCGAAGTCCGGGTCGAGCGTCACACAGACCCCCTCCACGACCGTCGCCACCCGCATCACCAGCGCGAGGTTCGAGGGGAGACGGAGGGGGAACTCGTAAATGGTGTCCTCGATTCGGGCGATGATCTCCTGGACGCGCCACGTCTCGATGTCCTCGCCGCGGGCGTCCTGTATCGCGAGTTCCATGACCTCGGCCATCGTCTGGCGGTCGGCCTCGGGGGAGAGCGTGCCCATCTCGACGAGGATGTCGAGGATCGTATCGATGTCCCGGTTGGCCACCGCGATGTAGAAATCGATGATTTTCTGCTGGATGAACTCGTCGACCCGCCCGCTCATCCCGAAGTCGTAGAACACGATCGTCCCGTCCTCCTGTACCGCCAGGTTCCCCGGGTGTGGGTCGGCGTGATAGACCCCGTCTTCCGTTATCATCTCCAGGTACGTCCGGGTCAAGCGTTCGGCGACCCGGGTCCGGTCGATCCCCAACTCGTCGAGTTCCGCGAGGTTCGTGATCTTGGTCCCCGAGACGTACTCCATCGTGAGGACCCGGGCGCCCGAGTGGGACTCGACGACCGGTGGAATCGCCACGTTCTGATCCGCGAGGAAGTTCTCCCGAATCTCCGTGAGCATCCGGGCCTCGCGGTGGTAGTCCATCTCCTCGCGAATGGTCTTCGCGAACTCGTCGGCCAGATTTTCGAGCGAGAAGGCTCGCGCATCGTCGACGAAGGTCAGGACGATGGGTAACCCCCACCGGATCACCTGCAGGTCGGCGTTCACCAGGTCCTCGACACCAGGGCGGCGCACTTTGACAGCCACCTCCTGTCCGTCGACGGTCGCCCGGTAGACCTGGCCCAGACTCGCCCCACTGATCGCGTCGGTGTCGAAGTCGTCGAAGTGCTCCTCGACGTCGCCGAGTTCGCTCTCGAGGACTCCCCTGGCTTCGGACCAGGGTGCCGGCGGGACCTTGTCCTGCAACTGGGTCAGAACGTCGATGTACTCGGGTGGGAGGACGTCTGGTCGGGTCGAGAGAAGTTGGCCGAGTTTGATGAACGTCGGACCGAGCGTGAGAAGCGAGTCGAGCAACGTCTGTGCACGTTCTCGTCGCGTCTCGGGCGAGACGCGTCGTTCACGCCCGAAAACGACAAACCGCCGTCTGTCACGCAGCCAGCTCACGACGAGCGGCAGGAACTGCCAGGTGACGAGCACGAAGCGCCAGTACGCACGAAACCAGACCACGACTACCTCGCTTCGGGGTCTCCGGAGTCGGGCCTCCCCTTCCGTGGAATGTCGATTTCGAGGACGCCACGCTCCACGCGGGCGGACGCGGCTTTGGGATCACCATCCGGTGGCACCGGAATCGTCGTCTCGGAGAAGACCGGTCGATCCTCGCTCCGATACTCGAATCCGGCGGGGAGTTGTTTCTCCCGGATTGCCTCGACGTCGAGGCGACGGTCCCGGGCCGTAATGTCGACGGTCTCCGCCGTCGCCCCGGGGACGTCGAGCACCACCAGATAGGCGTCCGTCGATTCCAGGACGTCGACGAACGGCACGTCGGGGTGGGGATCCAGCGGGGCAGGAATCGATTGCATGACCGTCCGTTCGGGGCCAGGGTCGAAAAAGGCGGTGGTAGATGGATCGACCGCCGGGAGGGGGGGTCCACCGCCAGGGGTGGGGGGCGAGCCTCCGTGGTGGCAATAGTACCGTCTTGCGGCGACGCCACGAGGCCGGGGCCAGGATCGAGCCATCGTGACGGTCGCCCGCTCGACGGCACTCCGGGTTCTGACCTGCGGGGTATTGAATCCCCGATTCGCTTATCTCGCATTGGCTCTTCTTGTCCCGAATTAACCAGAATTTCCTCGGGGGTACCGCGGTCCGCAGCGTTTTTTGTCGGCCTCTCCAACCCACGTCCATGACGGATTCACCGGACCGACGCCACTCGGGGTTCAAACGACGGACCCGACTGGCACAGGCCCGCGACGTGCTCAGCGACATCGTCTCGGTGATGGATCGAACAGAGACCGTCCCGCTCTCCAAGGCGGACGGTCGCGTCCTCGGCGAGAGGGTCAGGGCGAAACGAGAGGTTCCCCATTATCCCCGTGCAGCGATGGACGGCTACGCGGTCCGGGCACCGGACACCTACGGCGCGTCGGACCGGTCGCCGACCGTTCTCACGGAGAGCGATGGACCAGTCGAACCGGGAGAGGCGGTCCGTGTCCACACTGGAAGCGAGGTCCCCGACGGGGCCGACGCCGTGGTCATGATCGAGCACGTCGAGACGATAGGTTCCGACGTCGAGGTACGCGACGCGGTCGCCGAGGGCGAAAACGTCGGGCCGGTCGGCGAGGACGTCGAGCGAGGGACGACGCTCTATCGACCGGGCCATCGACTCCGCCCCTCGGACCTCGGCTTGCTCAAGTCAGTCGCAGTCGAGACGGTGACGGTCCGGAAGCGCCCCGAGGTGGCGGTGATCCCGACTGGCGAAGAGGTCGTGCAGGCCGACCCGGATCCGGGAGAGATCATCGAGACCAACGGACTGACGGTCTCGACACTGCTTCGCCGCTGGGGCGGACGCCCCCGCTACCGGGACGTGGTGACCGACGACAAATCCGCACTGAAAAGGGCGATCGAACGAGATCTGGACGCGGATCTCGTCGTCACGACAGGGGGGTCCTCCGTCGGCGCCAGGGACCTCCTCCCGGAGGTCCTCGATGGCCTCGGGGAGGTTCTCGTCCACGGCGTGGCGATCAAACCGGGGCACCCGGTCGGGTTCGGGCACGTCGAGGAGACGCCGGTCCTCATGCTCCCCGGCTATCCGGTGTCCTGTATCGTCAACGCTTTCCTCTTCCTCAGGCCAGCCATCGCGGACAGCCTCGGGACGGCACTCATCGATCCGCCAACGGTCGAGGCACGACTGGACGCCAAAATTCCAAGCGAACCGGGCGTCCGGACCCTTGCGCGGGTCCAACTTAGCGAGAATGGCTCGACGGACGCCCCCGGGGCGGACGTGGAGAGCGAAGACCAGATCGCCACACCCCCCATCGACCGGTCTCAGTCGACGGATGCAGAGGCTGATTCACCACCGGAAGACGCCACGGAGACCACTCGAATCGCCACACCCGTGAGCGCAAGCGGCGCAGGTGTCCTCTCCAGTGTGGCACTCTCGGATGGCTGGGTCCAGGTTCCCGAATCTGTCGAGGGTATCGCCGCTGGCGAACTCGTGACCGTCGAACGATGGGAGGCGATGGCATGAGCGAGCGCCGGGAGTTCAGGGACCTCGCGACGCAGGAAGCGGCCCACGAAACGATCGACCGACTCGACCTCGACCCCGATCCAGAAACAGTCCCGATCGAATCCGCCACGGGTCGGGTCCTCGCCGAACGCGTCGACGCGACCATCGACGTTCCCGGCTTCGACCGGGCGGGAATGGACGGCTACGCGGTCCGCGCCGAAGACACCTACGGGGCGGACGAGATGAACCCGACGGCGCTTTCCGTAATCGGGAGTGTTCACGCCGGTGAGGAGCCCGGGATCAGCGTCGAAACCGACACCGCGGTCGAGATATCCACGGGCGCCGTCCTGCCGCCGGGTGGGACTGCTGTGGTCCCGGTCGAACGAACGACCGAGCACGAGGAGACCGTCGAGGTGCAGACGTCGGTGGCGCCGGGTGACTCCATAATGACTGCCGGGGCCGACGTCGCGGCCGGGGAACGGGTCCTCGGTCCGGGAACCATCCTCACGGCGCGAGAGGTGGGCGTCCTTTCGGCACTCGGCCACGAGACAGTACCGGTCAGGGGACGGCCGACGGTGGGT
Source organism: Halodesulfurarchaeum sp. (assembly GCA_042216905.1). Taxonomy (GTDB): domain Archaea; phylum Halobacteriota; class Halobacteria; order Halobacteriales; family Halobacteriaceae; genus Halodesulfurarchaeum. Next base: position 12,134 of record JBDGTL010000055.1, on the reverse strand, counting down.
ATCATCTCGACCGGGGACGAACTCGTCCGCCCCGGGGAGGACCTGGACCACGACCGTGGACAGATCTACGACGTGAACAGTTACACCGTCGCGAGCGCCGTGCGGGAAGCCGGCGGTGAGCCCGAGGTGTATCCACACGTCGGCGACGACATGGAAGCGATGGAGTCGGTCCTGACGGAGGCTGCCGAGGAGTGCGACCTCGTCCTCTCCTCCGGGTCGACGAGCGCCAGCGCGGTCGACGTGATCTATCGCGTCATCGAGGAGAACGGCGAGTTGCTCCTCCACGGCGTCTCGGTGAAACCGGGGAAACCGATGCTGGTGGGCCGGATCGGAGAAGCCGCATTCGTCGGACTGCCGGGATTCCCGGTTTCGGCCCTGACCATCTTCCGGGTCTTCGTCGCCCCGGCCATCCGGGACGCCGCCTCGCTTCCCGAACCGCCGACGGCGACGGTCGAGGGGACGATGGCCGTCCAGGAACGGTACAGCGAGGGGCGAACCAGATTCATGCCGGTGGGCCTGGTGACGGACGGGTCCGGAAACACCCTCGTCTACCCCGTCGACAAGGGAAGTGGTGCGACCACGAGTCTGGTCGATGCCGACGGTGTCGTGGAGGTCGACGCCGACACGGAGTACCTGGACCGGGGCGAATCCGTGGTCGTGAAGCGCTTCTCGGCGGACGTCAGGACGCCATCCCTGCTCGGCGTCGGGGAAGACGACCCCGCACTCTCGCGGCTCCTCGACCATCTCGACAGGCCCCGATATCTCGGTGAGGGGACGAGGGAAGCGGTCCGTCGGCTCCGCGAGGACGTACCGGACGTCGGCGTCGTGACCGGGCCACTTACTAATGAGGCAACCGGCGTCGGCATCGACACCTGGACTCGCGAGTGGGGCCTCGTCGTTCCGGACGGGAACCCGGAGGACGTATCCGACGTCGAGGACCTCATCGACGGGGACCTCACGTTCCGGAATCGACATCGAAACGCCGGGCTTCGGGCCTCCTTCGACGAGGTGCTCGAAACCATCGCGGGAGAACGAAACGCGAACCGCTCGACCCTGACCGACGCTATCGACGGATACGAGTTCACACTCCGGGCACACGAAAGTCCCGCGAGACGGGTCAAAAGCGGTGAGGCCGACGTCGGACTCGGCCTCCGGGCGACTGCTGTGTCCCTGGACCTCGGATTCGTCCCGGTCGGGACAGAGACAGTCACCGTGTTCGCGAACGAATCACGGGTGGACAAGCCGGGTGTCACGGCCCTCGAGTCGGTCCTTGAGACCCACCTCGACTCGGTTCTCGAGGAGTTGCCCGGATACGGTCAGTAAACCACGGAATCCGTCGTCCTTCGCGACCAGTTTCCAAGAACGACGCATTCACTCGGTCTCCTCTCACGCTCAATCCGACGCGGAGTGGGCCCACAGGTCCTCGAAAGAGGTGATGCGGAAATCGCCGAGGACGCACTTCCCGCGGCGACACGGGTCGTGGCGTTCGACGTGGATACCGTCGAGGCCGGCGTTCCAGGCGGCCCCGACGTCGCTTTCCGCGTCCCCGGCGAGGACCCCCCGATGGGCGTCCGGATCGACGGAGAGGCGGTCCATCGCCAGTTCGACCGGGGCGGGGTCGGGTTTCCAGCCCAGGTCCGCAGAGCAGTTGACGACCACGTCGAACCAGTCCTCGATGCCCAGATTCTCGAGCACCGGATCGGAGAGGAAGGGTTGGGAGTGAGTAACGACGCCGACCGGAACGTCGAGGTCGGCCACGAACGCCGCGTCGTCGTACAGGAACGTTGCCTCGGCCCTCGACTGGGGGTCTTCGACCTCGTGGAAGGCCTCCCAGAACGACGGCGGGTCGAATCCCAATTCCCGGAGGAAGGCGTTCCGCGATCCGCCGAGCCCGTGCCAGAGGATTTCTGCCTCCCGGTCGGAGAACTCGCGTCCGATCCGGTCGCCGACACGGTCGAAAACCGAACGCGTATACTCCCACTCCGTATCGACCAGTGTCCCGTCGAGGTCGAGCAACCAGAAGTCATACGCCTCGGGGGACATCGGATCGGAATATACGCGAGAACTCGGTAAGTGTCTTGCGGGGCCGCTGCTTCGCCCTGTCCGGAGAACAGGATCAGTATCCGAGAACAGGATCGATATCTGAGAACAGGATCGATATCCGAGAACAGGATCGGTTTCCGGGAAAAGGACCGGTATCCGGACTGGGCAGGGCCGGTATCCGGACTGGACAGGG
>JBDGTL010000055.1:7989-9798 GCA_042216905.1 Halodesulfurarchaeum sp. | reverse complement strand
CCCGTCCACGGTCGATAGGAAACACCGTCGACGTCCGTGTGGCCGACGAGCAGGGGATTTTTACCAGACGGCCCTCGATATTCTTCTGAGAATACTATGCGATCATCGAAACCGGGGGTCGGAACCATCACCAGCGAAACAGCAGTATCTATCAGTCCGATTGGGAGACCAGTATGCCAAAGATAAGCGTCGAGATCCCGGGAGAACTCCTCGCCGACCTCGACGAACACGTCGGTGAGGAGAAGAAATTCGTAAACCGGAGTGACGCGATCCGGACCTCCATCCGAAAAACGCTCGACATGCTCGACGAGATCGACGAGCGACACGGGAGACTCGACGAGGAATGACGCCGGAGGCAGGGGGACAACGGCGGAACCGACCGGCAATCGGAGGCGTCGACGGATGAACGGAGACCGTCGATTTCCGATCGCGCAGGTCGCCCTTGTCGGGTTGTTCATGACCGCTCTCGTCACAGCCCAACTGACGGCCACGAAGATCCTCGCGTTCCCCGTTCCGGCGTCGCTCCCCGTCGTCGGCTCGTCGGTGATCCTCCCTGGCGCGTCACTGGCCATCGCGGTCATGTTCTTCACGTCTGACTGCTATGCAGAACTTTACGGTCGAGGGGCTGCCCAGGTCCTCGTCAACGTGGGATTCGCGATGAACTTCGTCCTCCTCTCGCTGGTCTGGAGTACTATCCTGGCCCCGGCCGCCCCCAGCAGCGTCGATCCCTCGGCGTTCGCCACTGTACTCGGCGCGAGCACCAACATCGTGATCGGGAGTCTCGTGGCCTACATAGTCAGCCAGAACTTCGACGTGATCGCGTTCCACGCGCTTCGTGAATTCACCGATGGGAGGCACCTCTGGCTCCGCAACATCGGCTCGACGGCGACGAGTCAGGCGATCGATACCGTGATCTTCGTGGGCGTTGCCTTCTTCCTCGCCCCGACCGTCCTCGGCTTCGGATCTGCCCTCCCCGTCTCCATCATCATCCCCCTGATCATCGGGCAGTACCTCCTCAAACTCCTCATTGCTCTCCTCGACACCCCAGTCGTCTATCTCGTGGTCGGCCTGGCCGGTGGTCGGGAACCGGAGACGCCGAGGATCAGTGTTGACTAACGAGGGCCAGGACAACGATGGGTCCCGACCGCGCGAGAAACCGTCCTCGAGACAACAGCCCTCACGGCCAGTCGACGCACCGGTTCCGTGGTGGATCGATATCCTCTTATCTCCCCCGTGGATCCATCGAGTACACTCGCCATGGACAGAATCGCAGCCCTCCGGAACGTCGAAGCCGCCCTGTCGGCGTTCGAACGAGGGGAGGTCTCGCTTTCGACACTCGAAGAACGCGTCCAGGGCATTCTTCGGACCTACGCGACCGAGTTCGAGGAGGAGGGCCTCCGGGCCTACCGGGTCGAGGGCAGTTCGGCCGTCCATGGGCTCGTCGTCGTCGCCGAATCGACTGAGGGGGCCCGATCGCGGGTCCGGGATCTCGTGGAGGACGACGCTGGGCACTTCGACGTGTATCCCGTCCAGGACGACTGACCGGTCCGTCTCCTCACGAAGGGAAGGTCGAGTCGCTCGGACGGGCCGCACCCGATTGTACAATATATAGTATGTCTGATGGTACGGTCACTTTCGATTGTCTAAAGAAGACGATATCCCCCGAATGTTGATACCTCCAGCATATAATTCGACGGATTGCACTGGGAAATAGGAAAACGACGAATTGAACTGTACGATGGAAAATACGAGGGATTGAACTGTACGATGGAAAATACGAGGGATTGAACTGTACGATGGAAAATACGA
>JBDGTL010000055.1:3481-7889 GCA_042216905.1 Halodesulfurarchaeum sp. | reverse complement strand
ATTGAACTGTACGATGGAAAATACGAGGGATTGAACTGTACGATGGAAAATACGAGGGATTGGACTGGGCGATGGAAAGGGACGACGAATTGACCTGTACGCTGGAAAAATCCAGGGATTGAAATGTGCAATGCAAGGGTACGAAACTGCCCAATCGAGTATATCAATTCGACTATTTTTGAATGAGTCCGACTGGAGGCATTAGATCAAATACACTATTATTGAATGGGCCTGACTGGTTGTATTGACAATATGCATTATATCAAATATACTATTATTAAATGAGCCTGACTGGTTGTATTGACACTATCCAAATACGACGTGGACCGGATCGAATCGTTTTTACCCTATTCCCGACCGCCTCGAAACGTGCTGTTGGTTATCGCCCATTCGTCGGCCGCCCGCCAAAGCCTGAGAAACGTATGCAACGGATATCCGGACGTCGTCATCCGCCGGTTCGGGCGGGCGGTCACGTTCCGCGAGACGGAACTCGGCGCGCTCCTCGCGCTTCGCCTGCGGGAGAAACACGCCACGGCGGTCCAACTCGAACGGACCGAGGCGCTCAACGAGTTCAGAGACGTGCCGGACCGCGTCCGGGAGGCCGCAGTTGCGTACGAGGCCCGGGATCACCGGAGCACCCCCTACGCGGCGTTCGTGACGGGGACGGCCCATCCGTCCGTCGAGGACCTTCGAAACGTCGATCTATGAGGGTCCGGGCGAACGGGGTCGAGCATCGCGGTCAGGCACTCGACCTCCGGGGTACCGGGATCGAGGTCCGGGACCTGTTCCAGTGGCTCCGGGACGAAACGGACGACCGTATCCAGTCTCCGACCGGTGGGCCACTCCACCAGCAGGTGGGGTGGATCAAGCCATCCATGACGCTCGACGTTCGGCGTGCACTGGCAAATGCAGCCAGGTCCCTCGGACGAATGCCGCCACAACAGGAGCACATCGACCGACTGGACGCACGGATCGAGGCGATTTCTCCAACGTTCCCCGACCTCGAACGGGCCCGGAAGCGGGTCGCGAGAACCGGGGAAGAACTCGACGGACATCGGGAACGGGTCGCCCGGTTGAGCGGCCGACTCGAGGAGCAACGGGTGCGGGGCGCAGTCGAGCGCGAACTCGAGGACTCGGTGTCCGCCGCCATCCGACGGTTGAGCGAGGTGGAAACTGAGGCCATCGCAGCCCGACAGGCCCTCGACGACGCCCTCGACCGGGCCCGCCGAGCACGGGATCGACAGGAAACACGCCTCTCGCTCGTCGATCGACGGGAGAACCTGAAACGAGAAGCCAGGGCCTGGCTTCTCGAGGCAGTCTGGCCGCAGTTCCTGCGCGCTATCCGGTCGTTACCGCCGGAGGTCCTCGAATCGGTCCCCCTCGACTACGGCCGATCAGTCCCGCTCGAGGGCGTCCGATCGACCGGGGGTACCTCGGAGAACCGAAATGCACTGGACCGCTCGATGAACCGACGCGAATCCAGGCCGAACACGTCGAAAGCAGAGAATCGTCGGACGATGGTTCGTCCGTCGGACTTCACGGAAACCCCCGTCCCGACCGCCTGTGCTATCGTTCGGATTGCCAGAATGCACACGCCCGTTCTCCTGGCAGTCGACTGCTTCGACCGGGCCGTTCGGGCCCGTGCAGCGCTTGATGCACCAGTGATCCTCGTGTGAGAGTTTAAACGCGGATGACGGCCCAGTGAATAGTATGCAATTACAGACATCCACGACCGTCGACGGCGGGGTGACGTTCGTGACGGTACGGGCCCACAACTCCGCGGCGAACCCCGTCCGGTTCCAGGTCGCCTCGACGCTCGACGGTCCTGTGTGGCCGCCCCGTCGACATGGACACGTCGAACGGGGGTGGACGGGCGAGGAGTACGAAGGTGTCCTCGCTCCCGGGTCGTCCTGCTGGTTCGGGTTCGCCACGCCCGCGGAACCAGACGACGAAGTAGTGACCCTCACGGTTCAGGACCCGATAGCGGAGTCGATTGACGAATCAGACTCGTCGGGGTATCGAGAGACGGCTGAAATCATTCGAGCGTTTTCCGATCCACGGCCGCCCCGGGCGGTTCTGTCCCCGATCGTCGATCCATCGAGAGCGCAATCGGACGGATTTCCGGGAGGGATCGATGCTGCCCCGGGCAGGACCGACGAATACCGGGCGGGAAACCAGGGTTCTTCATCGATGGAGCATGGGAGGGGACGGGGACAGTGATCGTCACCGTCTGTGGCGGGAAGGGCGGGGTCGGCAAGTCGACGGTCGCGCTCAACCTCGCCTACGAACTCGACGCGGTCCTGGTCGACGCCGACGTCGGAATGGCCGATCTACCGACTGACCACGGGCCGACGCTGCACGACGTCCTCGGTGGTCACGTCGATCCGATCGACGCGGTCCGGGACGACTGGGCTGTCGGCCTCCTCCCCTCGGGGCGGTCGCTGGCGGGTGCCCGGTCGATCGATCTTCGGCGATTCGAGACGACACTCGAGACACTCTCCGGAACGTACCGGTGGGTCGTCGTGGACACACCGGCGGGGTTCGACGCGGCCGCAGCACTTCCGATCGCCACCGCTGCAGCCTGCGTTCTCGTGACCACGCCCGATCCAGCACCCCTTGCCGACGCTGTTCGGACCCGCTCGCTCGCCCGTGAATTCGATACGGGTCTTGCCGCCGTCGTCCTGAATCGGGCGGCGGAAAAACGCGACGACGTGACAGCCGCACTCGGTGGGCCACAGGTTCCAGTCCCGCCCTCGAGACCCCTCCACGACGCGCAGCGACACGGGCTTCCAATCGCGTTGGCTGGTGGGGATGAAGACGTGCGGGCGGCCTTCCGGGCCCTCCGGGGCCAACTCACTCGGATAGAACGCGATACGCGCCTCGGAGGGTCACAGGCGTAACGTTCCCGACCGCTGCCGCTTCCTCCTGTGTCGGACCGTCGGGTTTCTCGAGTCCCGCCGTGTAGAGTGCTGCCGCCGCAACGCCGCTGGGGTTCCGCCCACCGAGCGTTCCCGCGTTCGTCGCGGCCTCGATCATCGATCTTGCACGCGATTCGAGGTCGGGTCCGATCCCGAGTTCCGTCGCGTACCGCGGGATGTACTCCGTCGGATCGATTGGACCGGTCCGGAGACCGAGTGTTCGGTTCATCGCGTTGTACGCCGTCCGGAGTTCGCCGTCGTCGGCCCTGGAGACGGACTCGATTTCTTCCATCGTCCGCGCGACGTTGTTCGTTCGACAGACGGCGTAAATCGACGCCGCCGCGAACCCCTCGAGCGACCGGCCCTGCAGGAGGTCCTCCGACTGGGCGGATTCGAAGAGCACACAGGCCTGATCCCGGAGCGAATCGGGAAGCGAAAGCGACGAGACGAGTCGCCTGATCTCGGTGAAGCCGTAAATCTGGTTTCGCTCGGCGGTCGAGGCGACGTGGGCCCGGTCGTGTTCCCGGCGCATTCGCGCGAGCCGGCGACGTTTTCGACCCGTGAGACGAGTCGCCCGGCCGATTTCGGTGGAGAGTCCACGGTCGTGCCGGGATCGGGTCAGCGGGGCGCCGGTCCGTTCCCGGTTTGGCCCGTCCTCGAAGTTCCGCCACTCGGGCCCCCGATCGATCGGATCCTCGTCGACGACGAGGCCACAGTTCGTACAGATGGTTTCGGTCCCGTCCCGTTGCAGCGACCCGTTGCACTCCGGGCAGGCCGACGCGTTGTCAGTGACGCTCATTACATCTCGAACTTGGTCGCGAACCAGTATGTAATACGGGACCGGACCCGGGGCGATAACCGCACGAGGGCGGCGAGTGACGTACCGGTAACCGGTACCTTCTCCCCCAAACCTGATAGTTTTTCAATACTACGACGAAGGTTTACAGTGGGGAGGGGCAAACGAAATCGTATGGCGTTGTCGGACATCGCTGCCGGGTTGGTAACGACCGAGTCCCAGTGCGATCGCGGAGTCGCCGTCGTCGACCGGACCGATCGATCGATGGAGCACGCGATCGCTCCCTTCGTCGACGATCTCCCCTGTGGACACGAGGCGGCAGTGACGCTCGTCGACGCATACGTGGCGGGGAACAGCGTTGGATCCGCCGCCCGCGACGCAGGCCTCCCGCCCATGACCGGGGCGAAGACCCTCCACCTCCTCGGGTTCGAGGGACTGTCCCCACTCACGCCCCTCGGCCGAACAGTCCTCGAGGACTGGCTCCAGGCATCGATCACTCGACGCGACGCCCGCGCCCTGACGGACACGAGCGAAACCGAGTTCGCCCTCGCTGTCTTTATCGAGACGCACTCGCCGCTCGAGGGCGCAGCAGAACGGATCGGAAACGCATCGACGACGGTCGGGAACGCGGCGGTCGAGAAGCGTGACGCGCTCGAGGACACGATGTCGGACCCCGGTGCACCCCTGTTTTGAG
>JBDGTL010000055.1:0-3381 GCA_042216905.1 Halodesulfurarchaeum sp. | reverse complement strand
TGTCGGACCCCGGTGCACCCCTGTTTTGAGCGGTGAAGCGCGCCGTGCGGTTCAGGGAAACTGTCGTTTGATCGTTTCCACGACGCCAGTCCCCGAATCAGGTGGATCGTCCAGCGTGACGTCGAAGACCGTTTCTGCGACCCCTCGAACCCTCTCGACGAACGATCCACCCCCCTCGAGCGTGACTGGACGGAATTCGGGCGCCGTCTCCGGCAGTGTCGAAATGGCCGCATCACCGTCAGGAGGGAGGTCGGTTTGCCCGATTCCGAGGACGAGGTCGAATGCCCGCCCCAGGTCCGCGAGTCGACCTCGTTCTCTCGGGAGGGAATCGACGCCCCGCTGTGTCGATGGAATGACGGCGATGACGGTATCAGCCGCTGTCACGCCGCCGATAGCCGGATTCGAGACTACCGGTGGGACGTCGAAGAGGACGTGATCAAAGATATCGGACGCCGCCTCGAGTCGCTCGGCGACACGTTCGCCCGCGGCACTCGAAGCCGCACCGGCGATTTCGGAAATCGGGGCGTGCGCCGGGACGATTCCGAGTCGACCGGTTCCCGGGACCGGCAGATCGTGGACGGCGTCTGTGAGTGAGACGTCGGGATCGCCGAGGAGCGCCGTCGCGTCGGGATCGATCCGCTCGTCGACGAACCGGGAGCATCCCTGGGTGGCGAAATCGAGATCGAACACGAGCGCGCTTCGCCCGTCTCGGGCGAGGGCCCCACCCAGTTCGATCACCGTCCGGGTCGTCCCGGCGCCACCGACGACGCCGACAAAGGCGGCACTACGAAGAGGCATCGACTCGGGTGATGCGGGACGGGTACAAAAATCCAGGGTGTCGTCCGTCGTTGATTTCACCGGGATGACAGGCCGCCAGTCGCGCTCGTGGGTCCGTCACCCTATCGGTCCGGCACCCTGTCGGTTCGGCACCCTATCGGTTCGGCACCCTATCGGTCCGTCACCCTGTCGGCTCGGCACCCCCGAGTCGGCGATCCGATCAGGCCCCACCACTTTCGATCGTCGCTTCGATCGTGTCGGCGAGGTCGTCGAGTTCGTCGTCCGAGAGTTTCGGTTTCCGGCCGGCAACGGCGTGGATCGGACGACCACCGTCGCCCTCGAACCGGGGGATGACGTGGCCGTGCAGGTGGCCGATTTCCTGGCCCGCGGCGGCCCCGTCGTTGAACCCCACGTTTGCTCCATCGGCCTCGACGGCAGCCTCGATCTCGGGCACGAGTCGCCTGAGCGAGGACATGAGGGACGATCCGACGTCCTCGGGCAGGTCGTCGAATCCCTCGTAGTGCTCCTTCGGGATCACGAGCGTGTGACCGCGGGAGAGCGGGTTGACGTCGAGGAAGGCCATCGTCTCATCGTTCTCGTAGACGACCCGGGCGGGGGCATCTCCCTCGACGATTCGACAGAATATACACTCCTTCATTGGATGGTCCCTCCGTCGGCCAGACCCACTCGGCAGGGTCGCTGCATGTCCATTTTTTCTTCCGGGCGAGGGATAATTATGACGGGGCGAAATCGGTGATTTCCACTCCGTCGAAACCGACTCGGAATGGCAGCGAGAATGTCGTGACGTGGACGTTCCTATCGGGCACGGCACTAGGGTCTGTAATGAACGGACAGTAGAGTATAGTACGTGTGGCCGCCACTTCTAGTGAGCGAGACCGCGACTCGAACGTGCGATGGGAATAGGCCCGATACGGAAACAGGCCGTTGACACTGGTCGGCCCCACCCGGATACCGATTACCATTTGTCCGGGGAGACGCACCAGTCGGGTATGACGCACTTCGACGGGGACGTCCCCGACCAGTACGACCCGCACGCGGTCGAAGAGCGGGTGTTCGAGTACTGGGAGGACGTGGACGCCTACGAGAAGACGAAAGCCCATCGGGAGGACGGCGAGGACTTCTTCTTCGTCGACGGTCCGCCCTACACCTCCGGTGCGGCTCACATGGGGACGACCTGGAACAAGACCCTGAAAGACGCCTACATCCGTCAGCGACGGATGGAGGGGTATAACGTAACCGACCGTCCCGGGTACGACATGCACGGGCTCCCCATCGAGACGAAGGTCGAGGAGCGACTCGGCTTCGAGAACAAAAAGGACATCGAGGAGTTCGGGGAGTCGAACTTCATCGAGGAGTGCCGGGCCTTCGCCGAGGAACAACTCGAGGGACTCCAGTCCGATTTCACGTCCTTCGGCGTCTGGATGGACTGGGAGAACCCCTACAAGACGGTCGATCCGGAGTACATGGAGGCGGCCTGGTGGGCGTTCGAGCAGGTCCACGAGCGTGGCCTGGTCGAACAGGGACAACGGTCCATCAACCAGTGTCCGCGCTGTGAGACCGCAATCGCCAACAACGAAGTCGAGTACGAAGAGGTCGAGGACCCCTCGATCTACGTGAAATTTCCCCTCGAGCACCGCGATGGATCCCTGGTGATCTGGACGACGACCCCCTGGACGATTCCCGGGAACACGTTTATCGCCGTCGATGAATCCCTCACGTACGCGGCCGTCGAAGCGATCCGCGATGGGGAATCCGAGGTCCTCTACGTCGAGGAAACCCTGATCGAGGACGTTCTCAAGGCAGGACGGTACCAGGACTACGAGGTCCTCGAGACGGTCGACGGCGAGGAGATGGTGGGGTGGGAATACGAGCACCCGCTTCGCGAGCAAGTCCCCGACGCGCCCGACTTCGAGGGGGCCGGTCAGGTCTACACCGCGGACTACGTGGAGGCCGACAGAACCGGGCTCGTGCACTCCGCTCCCGGCCACGGGGAAGTCGACTTCGAGCGCGGCCAAGAACTCGGCCTCGAGGTGTTCTGTCCGGTCGGCGAGGACGGAACGTTCGACGACAGTGCAGGGGCGTACGCGGGACAGTTCGTGAAGGACGCGGACTCCTCAATCATCGAGGACCTGGAGGAACACGGGGCCCTCCTGGCGCGAGATACAGTGACGCACTCCTACGGGCATTGCTGGCGGTGTGATACGCCGATCCTCCAGATCGTCACCGACCAGTGGTTCATCACGATTACCGACATCAAAGACGACCTCCTCGACAACATCGAGGATTCGTCGTGGTACCCGTCCTGGGCCCGCGACAGTCGTTTCCGGGACTTCGTGGAGGAGGCCCCGGACTGGAACGTCTCCAGGCAGCGCTACTGGGGGATCCCGATCCCCATCTGGACGCCACGAAACTGGGACGGCGACATGGACGCGGTGGAGGTTATCGGTACCCGGGAGGAACTCGCAGCGCGGGTCGACCAGGAGATCGATCCGGAAACTGTCGACCTCCACAAGGGGACCGTCGACGACCTGACGATCACCGAGAACGGGACGACGTACACCCGTATTCCGGACGTTTTCGACG
>JBDGTL010000002.1:30088-41579 GCA_042216905.1 Halodesulfurarchaeum sp. | reverse complement strand
GCGACCGTCTGATTAAGAGTCAGACGCTCTGCCGGACTGAGCTACCGGCCCTGTAAAAAATTAATCGCCTGCTCGTAAAATAGGTTCTGGATTGCGCTCTTCTGGGAGAGGAAATGGAGACCGAGTGGTCGGACGGAATCATGAAGACCGATTGGTCGGGAGGATTAAGTACGATGCCGGGGAACCCCTTGGTGCCATGAGTAGCCGGGCCACTATCTCCTCGATGTCTTCGTATGCTATTTTGGGGTGTGGGAGCGTGGGGCACTCGGTCGCCGAGGAACTCGTCGAGCGTGGGAAGGACGTCCTCATAATCGACAAGGACGAATCACGCGTCGAAGCACTCAGGGATCAGGATCTGAACGCCCAACAGGGGGACATCCGGGACCCGTCCATCGTCGACTCCCTGAGTGATCGGGAGGTTGTTCTCATCCTCGCGTCCGACGTCGAGGCGAACAAGGAGGCAGTCACCCATATCCGGGATCGAGACCAGGACCAGTTCCTGGTGGCGAGGGCAAGCGACCCAGTGACGAGCGACGAACTCTCCGAGTTGGGAGCAGACGTCGTCATCAATCCGTCGTCGGTAATTTCGGACGCGGCCCTCCGGGCGCTCGAGTCCGGCGAACTCGAATTCAAAGCCAGGCAACTCGCAGACGTGCTCTCGGAGAGCGAAACCCGGATCGCCATCCTCACGCACGACAATCCAGATCCGGATTCCATCGCCAGTGCGGCTGCCCTCCAGGCCATCGCCGAACACATCGGTCAGGATGCCGACATCCTGTACTTCGGTGACATCGGGCACCAGGAAAACCGTGCCTTCGTCAATTTGCTCGACATCGACCTCACACACTTCGGGGAGGTAGACCTCGAGAACTACGACATCGTTGCGATGGTCGATCCGGCAAAGGGTGGCTCGGTGGATCTCGTGGAGGACATCGACATCTACATCGATCACTACGAGGTGGACGAGGAAATCGAGGCCGCGTTCGTCGACGTCCGTCCGAACGTGAGTGCAACGTCGACAATCCTGACGAAGTACATCCAGGAATTCGACCTGAACGTCACCGAGGAGGTCGCAACGGCACTCCTGTACGGCATTCGGGCGGAGACTCTCGACTTTCGACGCGATACGACCCCCGCCGACCTGACCGCCGCGGCCTACCTCTACCCGTTCGCGAATCACGACACGCTCGAGCAGGTCGAATCGCCGAATATGAGCCCCGAAACCCTCGACGTCCTCGCCGAGGCGATCGTCAATCGGGAGGTCCAGGGGAGCCACCTCGTTTCCAATGCCGGTTTCATCAACTCGCGGGACGCGCTGTCACAGGCCGCACAGCAACTCCTCAACCTCGAGGGCATTACGACGACAGCCGTCTTCGGGATCATCGAGGATACGATCTATCTCGCCGCCCGATCGAAGGACATCCGTCTCAACATCGGAAACGTCCTCCAGGACGCATTCGACGAGGTGGGCGAGGCAGCTGGCCACTCGACGCAAGCGAGTGCGGAGATACCGCTCGGGATTTTTACCGGACTCGAAATCACCGAGGAGAACCGATCCACGCTCCTCTCGCTCACCGAGGAGGCGGTGAAGCGGAAGCTCTTCGACGCGATGGGGGTCGAACAGGAGAACAGTGGGAATAGCGGTTGACGGGCCGGGAACCCGATTCGGCCGGAGCCATGAGTGAAACGGCGTCGGTCGGGATCGTCGGTGTACGCTCAATCGTCCGGGACGAACTCGGAGTGTTACGGTCGACACTTGATTGTTCGTCCCGAGTCGGAATCCGAACCAACACGTTTGCCTGGGAAACCGATCAGACGGGAGAGGACGAAGCCGTATTTTCCTTAGCCTGCGATTTCGTCTTCCTCTTCTTCCTTCAATCGCTCGACGACGTCGCTGACCAGGACGACGTCTCCGACCGACCGGACCCACCGATAGGGAACGATGACGCCCTTGTTCCCGGTGTCCTGTTCCTCGAATAGTTCTGGATTGAGCGCGGAGAGTGCGAGTCCGTTCACGACCTCCGTGTCGAGGTTCAGTCTGAGGTCCTCCACTTCGCCGACGAACACGCCATTGTTGGAATAGACCTCCCGGCCGACCAGACTCGTAATCTCCTGGGGCGCTGATTCCTGCTCCATGTACGCCGAAATGCATCCCGTCCTCTTAACTCTTGGAACGACGTGCGTCAGACGACTCCTGGACCGACGAATGGGAGACGAACGTGGTGGCGAGGGACCGAACGTGACGGCCACCTGGTTCGGGTTTCCGTCAGAAATACTGCTTTTGGGAGGCGGTCGAACGGGGAATACGGCCTATTATTGTCTACGGCCATCCAACAAGTGGTTGGATGTACGGCCATCCACCCAGTAGATGGATGTACGGCCACCCGGCAAGCGGTTGGATGCGGCCCTCGGTTTCCGGCAGGCCAGATTTATAATCGCACATCGAGAACCGATACGCATGCCCCCCGAGGACGACGAGGAGGAGTCCCCGGTCGACGACAGACCCACGGGTGCCGACCCGCCGCCGGACGAGCCGGTACTGGCACCGGAAGACCTCGAGTTCACCCATCACGAGGAGGTCGCGGAACTGGAAGAGGGGAAATTCGTGATCGGAACCGAGGGGCCTCCGAACACCAGTGCTGTCGCCGAGCAGTCCTCGGACTCCACAGCAGACAGGACCGATCAGACCGAATCTTCCGAGGAGGAATCGCCTACCGAGTCCGGTCAGGAGGGCACCGACAGTCAAACGGAGGGGGGGTCCGCTCCGAACTCGGGACTGTCCGGCCGCGAGGTGAAGCGGTGGTTGACCGCCGAACTCGAACGGACGGACAGCGACTACGCCTACCGAATCGCGGCGAAAACGGAAGAAACGGTCTCCCACCAGCAACTAGCCTCGGACGACATCAGCATGGCGTTCGACGCGCTGCTCATGTGGTACGCCCAGCAAGTCGGGGGTGACACGGCCGTCGAGGAGGTTCTTGGTATATTGCTCGCGAAGTCGAACATTCGTGTTCGATTCCCGACTCGACTGCTTACGGCCTATCTCAGCGAGAACGACCTCGAACCGGGAGACGACATCGGTGACCTCATCCAGACCGTACGGGAGAACGACGGGCTGGTCTTTCCGAGAGAGCCCTGATTTCGTTTCCGTATCGACGCGTCTAGGATCCGGATGTCCTGGCTATCCCTCCTTACCTGTTTCCGACCGGAAGACGCGATCGACCAATTCTCAAATCAGAAAATTACCGCATAAGTGTTTTACCTGCCCCAATCGCCTCCGGTGGTAGGAATGAGCAGTGATGATCGATCTGGCCGGGAGGGCACAAGCGGGGAGTTCCAGTTCGGCTCCTCCGGCGCGCACGTCGTCGAGTTCCACCTGGGGACCGAACGATGTGCGATCGATACGACCGCAGTCGACGGCATCGTCGAGATGAAGCAGATCACTCGCGTGCCGCGGGCCCCGGACGCAGTCGACGGCGTCATGGACCTCCGGGGCGAGACGACCGCCGTCGTGAACCCGAAGTCGTTTCTCTCGGTGGGGGAGCGAACGGCCGAGCAGAACGTCCTGGTTCTCGACAGGGAGGAGGACAAGCAGAAGATCGGCATCCGGGTCGACGGGGTTTGTGAAGTCACGTCGTATTCGGAATCCCGCCTCGATCCGAGTGCACAACTCGGCGAACTCGATTCGCGTGCCGTCGAGGACGACCTCGTGAAGGGAATCATCCGGAAGCCCGTCGGTGACGTCGACGACGATGACACCCCCGACGAGGTTACACTCGTCCTCTGGCTGTCGATCGAACGACTGGTCTCCCGTATTGCCGGATCGACCGAAGCGAAAGCCGGTGATCGCCGCGTCGGATCAGATATTCAATCCTGATAATGCCCCGGTTGGGTTTATTACCCCCTTCCGAATATCCACGATCAACTATGGCACGCGGCGTTCTCCTGGTCGACGATTCCGAGTTCATGCGGAATCTCCTGCGAGAGATTCTGGAGTCGGACTTCGACATCGTGGCCGAGGCGGAAAACGGGGTGGAAGCAGTGGAACTCTATCAGTCACACGATCCGGACCTGGTGATGATGGACATCGTGATGCCGATTCGGGACGGGATCGAAGCCACCGCGAAGATCAAGCAGATGGATTCCGGGGCGAACGTCATCATGTGCACCTCGATCGGACAGGAGGAAAAGATGAAACGGGCGGTCAAAGCGGGGGCGGACGGCTACATCACGAAACCGTTCCAGAAACCGTCAGTGATGGACGCCATCGACACCGTCATCTCCGCATGACCCAGGTACTGGTCGTCGACGACTCACACTTCATGCGGACCGTCATCAGTGACATCCTCGAGGACGGCGGGTTCGCTGTCGTGGACCGGGCCACGAACGGCGCTGAAGCCGTGGATCTCGTCGAACGACACGACCCTGACGTCGTCACGATGGACGTAGAGATGCCCGAAATGGACGGTATCGAGGCCGTCGAGAAGATCATGGACCGACACCCCGTCCCCATCCTCATGCTCTCCGCCATCACGACAGAGGGTGCGGACGCGACCCTCGATGCCCTCGACAACGGTGCCGTCGACGTGTTCGCGAAACCCGGGGGAAGTCTCTCGACCAAACTCTCCGCCAGGAAGGACGAACTCGTGGACGCGGTCGGGGCAGCCGCGAACGCCGACGTCTCCGCGCTCCGCGCCGGGAACGGATCCGCTCGGACCCACGAGGTTCAGACAGACCTCTCGACCGACGAGTTCCTCGACAATCCGACGCTCGTCATCGGTGCCTCGACTGGTGGTCCCGGCGCTGTCGAACGCATCGTCGCTGCACTTCCACGTGTCGCAGATTTCCGTGTTCTCGTCGTCCAACACATGCCCGATCAGTTTACTGAGCGGTTCGCGAATCGTCTCGACGCAGCCTCCGAGTACGATATCCGTGAAGCATGCGACGGGGACCGCCTCTCTACGGGCGAAGGACTCCTCGCCCGTGGAGACTATCACATGCGCGTCAGCGGATACACCTCGGGGTATCTCCGGGTAACACTCGATAAGGGTGATCGGGTACACAGCGTCCGACCTGCTATCGACGTGACGATGCGATCGGCTGCAGAAACCGTCTCCGGCCCGCTCACCGGGGTCGTTCTGACCGGCATGGGGGCGGATGGCGCAGCAGGGATCGAAGCGATCAAGCAGGCTGGCGGTCGGACGCTCGCTCAGGACGAGGACTCCTCCGTCGTGTTCGGGATTCCCGCACGGGCGATCGACACCGGATGTGTCGACCGCGTGGTTTCCCTTGATGGACTCACGGACGGCATCCTCGATTCGATACGGAGGGATACACGATGGACGAGTACGTAGAAGAATTCGTCCGCGAGGGCGAAGAACACGTAACCGAACTGAACAACGCATTGCTCGCGCTGGAGAACGATCCGACCGACGAGTCGGCGATGGATCGCATCTTCCGGACCGCCCACACGCTCAAAGGCAATTTCGCCGCGATGGGGTACCAGTCCGCGTCCGACCTCGCCCACGCGGTCGAAGACCTCCTCGACGAGATGCGATCGGGGTCCATCGAGGTGACTCCGGACCGGATGGACCACGTTTTCGCTGCGGTCGACGAAATCGAAGCGTGCCTCGAGGAAATCGACGAGACCGGTGCCGTAGAGCGCTCCCCGGATGAGGTCATTCAGGACCTCCGATACGTGCTGGAGACGTGCGAGGCAGAACCGAGTGAGGAAACTGCGGATGTTCGGGGAGAATCGGACGACGAACTGGCTGTGAGCGATGAACTCGATGGGTTCGCCGTCTCCAGACTTCGAGAAGTGGATACACCGATTTTCCGGGTACACGTGGACATCGGGGACACGGCGATGCCGGGTGTCGATGCCACGTTCGTTCTCGAACGAATCCAGGAGGCCTACGAACTCCTCGATACCTCGCCGAAACGGAAGTCCATCGAAAACGGTTCGTTCGACCAAGGATTCGACGTCGCACTCGCAACGGATGCAGTGGACGTCGAATCGACCATCGGATCGTACGGCGAAGTTGTTGCTGTACAGGCGACACCGATCGACGACGCCGTCCGATCGGTGGGGTCAGATGCCGAGAACGGCGAGAGAACGCACCGGACTGAGACGGGAGGGGTGGGGACCGTGAACACTCGGACGGACGAATCGGCGGAGCGCAATACCAGTGATACGACTGGTGGCGAAGCCACCGATCAGACCCGGGGGGAGGACACCGATCAGACCAGTGGCGAAGCCACCGATCAGACCCGCGGGAAGGACACTGAAAAGAGAGGCGGGGAGGATACTGAAAGGACCGACGGGGACACTTCGTCGACGTCGACCGGCGGGAAATCGACGGGAGACATTCAGACGGTCCGCGTCGACGTCGACCAACTCGACGAACTGCACGGTCTGGTCGAACAACTGGTGACGACGAGGATCAAACTCCGGCGGGGTATCGATCCGGAGAACCGCCGCGCGGAGGAGGAACTCGACGAACTCGATAAGATTTCCTCGAGCCTTCAGGATACGGTCATGGACATGCGTCTCGTCCCGATGAAGAAAATCGTCGGGAAGTTTCCCCGACTGGTTCGAGACCTGGCCAGGGAGGAGGGAAAGCAGGTCGATTTCACCGTCGAAGGCGACGACGTCGAACTCGATCGGACGATTCTGACCGAGATCAGTGATCCACTGATGCACCTCCTCCGTAACGCCGTCGATCACGGGATCGAACCACCGGGGGAACGAGACGCCGCTGGAAAGGACCCGACAGGAGAGATAACCCTGCGCGCCGAACGAGAGCGAGACCGGGTGAACATTCAGGTCGTGGATGACGGCCGGGGAATCGATCCCGACGCACTTAGAGACGCGGCAGTCGAGAAAGGGGTTCGAACGAGGGAGGAGGTCGACGCCCTCGAGGACGAAGCCGTCCCGGAACTCGTCTTTGCTCCCGGATTTTCGACGACCGATCAGGTGACGGACGTAAGTGGTCGGGGGGTGGGAATGGACGTCGTCAAGGACACAGTCAACCGACTGGACGGGTACGTGGATATCGAGTCCACCCCCGGATCCGGAACGACGATTACCCTGACGCTTCCTGTGACCGTGGCTATCGTGACGGTGCTCTTCGTCGAGTCCGGGGAGGAAGAATACGGAATCCCGATCAAGGCGGTCGACGAGATCGGTCGGATGCGACCGGTGAAAACCGTCGACGGGGAGTCGGTCGTCACGTACGGTGATGCAGTCTACCCCCTCATCAGACTCGGCGACGCACTCGACGTCCCGGGGGACACCCGGAACGGCGACGGGATGTTGGTAAAGATTCGCGACGAAGAACGGGAAGTGGCAATCCACTGCGACGACCTCAGAGGCCAGGAGGAAGTCGTCGTGAAACCGTTCGAGGGAATCTTATCCGGCATCCCCGGACTCAGCGGGGCCGCCGTCCTGGGGGAGGGTGAGGTCGTGACCATACTCGACGTTGGAACTCTGTAGTCAATGAATACGAAGATCGATATCAGACGATTGCGGGACGTGAACCGTCTGGCAAAGGCGGGTGCCGAGACAGTCGCAACGAACCTCCAGCAACTGACGGGCGTGCGCACCGAGATGGAGATCACGAAGATCAACGTAATCGACGTCGAAGACCTCGGTGCGCATCTGGGTCGGGAAAAACGGGTGGGTGTGAACGTCCCGTTGCTCGAACGACCGCACGGCTCGGTCCTGGTCCTGTTCAGTGACGAAAGTGCCAAAACGTTAGCACAGACGTTGCTCGGAGAAACCGGGAGCGAAGGTCCAGGATACACGGAGCTTGAACGATCCGCAATCCGGGAGGTCGGAAACATCATGACCAGTGGATTCATCGACGGATGGGCGAACGTGCTGGGCCGAACGATCGACATCTCGACACCGCAACTGCTCAGAGCAGCGGGCGACGACATCGTGGACCACTGCGTCGACGCTGGGGGTCAGGAAATCGCGATGCTCTTCGACTCGACGCTCACGGCCCCGGACGCGGACATCGAGATAACGATTTACACGTTTCCGAACGTCGAGGAGTTCGTCCGCCTCATCAATTCGATGTAAGCCATGCACGTCTCACTCTCATCACTCGGTACGTTCAACCGCATCGGATCCGCCGGTGCCAGGGAGGCAGCAACCGCCCTGACTACGTTGACCGGACTCGATACTTTCGTCGAGACGACCAAGATCCACTTCAGTCACCGATCGGACGCGGAACCCCTCCTCTCCGACGGGGAACGTCGCGTGGCCATATCGTTCGATGGGGCACTGGAAGGCCGCGCAATGCTGCGTTTCGATTCGACCTGTGCCGATCTGGTCCTGTCGAATCTCGAGGGAGCGGGCCCTGACCCGGACGCGGCGTATCTCGACGAGGTTGCGAACATCGTGACGAGTCACTTCATCGATGGCTGGGCCCAAACGATGGACGGCACGATCGACATATCGACCCCGGTCCCCCTCGGGGACCCGTCGCGAATCGTTCCCACGGACGCGACCGATGAGGAGACGATGTTCATTTTCAATAGCGTCATCGAGGTTTCCACCGGTCACTACTGCGAATTCTATTTGCTCCCGGACACGCGGACCCTTCTCGAAACGCTCGAAGAGCAGGCCACCACCGGAGAGGAGATGGCCGTCGGTCTCGAGGAGTTGAACGCCCTTCTCCACCTTACAGTGGCGGGTTCCGAGATGGTCGCCGACTCCCTCGAGGCGATGACCGGGATGGAAACGGACGTTCGGGTCTCACAACTCGATTTCGTCCCGATAGAGAACGTCTCTAACGCCCTGGGTCCGGAACAGTATCTAGGGACAGTCTTCGAGTTAGAGGGTCCCATGGAGGGCTATCTCGCGGTGCTCTTCGAAGAAACAGCGGCACAGGAGGCTGTCGAATCGATGGTCCCGGATGCGACCGGGGACGAGGCCCTCAGGCAAAGTGCCCTCGAGGAACTCGGAAACGTCACGGCGAGCGGGTTCGTTGACGGGTGGGCAAATGCGCTTGGAACGACCATCGACCATTCCGTTCCCGACGTCGTCGACGACATGGGACGAGCGCTTCTCGAATCCATCGCCGTCAGACTCGGACAGTCCCAGGATTTCGCGTACGTGTTCGACGTCACGGTATCGGCCGGGGAACCGTTTTCGTCCCGTGTCTTCGCCTTTCCGGAGGAACCGGGTTTCAGGAACGTCCTTGCATCATTGGACGGTGATATCGATGTCACGAGTGTGGAGCGACTCTGAACCAATGGAGGGACCCGACCGGGTCAGAGTCGGGGTCGCCGACGCGGCGGTCGCGTCCGGCAACGCAGAACTGGTCACGAGTGGACTTGGATCCTGTGTCGGGGTCGCTCTCTTCGACGGAAGGGGCGTCGGTGGACTCCTTCACGCGATGCTGCCGGATGCTCCAGAGTCCGTCGACAATCCCTGGAAGTACGTCGATTCCGGTGTCGGGGTACTCGTCTCCGAACTGGAACGTCGGGGTGCGTCCCGAGACGAACTAACCGGGAAACTCACCGGGGGGAGTTCGATGCTCGATTTGGGCGGGGGCGAACCGATCGGTGAGAAGAACGTCCGGGCCGCGAAACGCGTCCTCGAGGAATCGGAGATCACCCTGGCGGCGGACGAAACGGGCGGTGCCTCCGGCCGGTCTGTACGGTTTCACCCACGGACCGGCGTCCTCCGGATCAAGCGTGTCGACTCGGCGGTGATGGAGATATGAACGGATTCGACGCCTTACTCTCGTACATCGAGGACGAGACGACCTTTGCGAGTAGTTACTACGACGAATCCTACCTGGACCGCCGGGTTTCGGCCAGGATGCGCCGGACGAAGACCGACTCCTATGAGGCATACCACGAACTCCTTCGGGAGCGACCCGAGGAACGAGCGGAACTCCTCGATACGCTCTCCGTGAACGTGACGAGTTTCTTCAGGGACGAGAAGGTCTGGAGCGCTCTCCGGGAGGTCATCGTCGATCTGGTAGCGGAACGGGGGTCGATCGACGTCTGGAGTGCAGCCTGTGCCGACGGGCGTGAACCGTATTCCCTCGCCATGCTGGCACTCGACGCGGGACTCTCCAGATGGGACGTATCTGTCCTGGCCACCGATATCGACGGAAACGCCCTGGAGAGAGCCCGACAGGGCGTCTATACGAGCACGAAAACGACTGTACTCGAGGACGAACTCGGGTTTCTCGAGAACCCGGATCGATTCGTCGACCGGGCCGGCGATCGCTTTCGCATCGAGGAGTCGGTGAAGGACCTGGTCACGTTCGAGCGACACGACCTCATCACCGGACGGTCGAAATCGGGATTCGACCTCGTCCTCTGTCGAAACGTGTGCATCTACCTCGATACCGAGTACAAACGCCCGATTCTCACGACGGTGAGCGAGTCGTTGTCCCCCGGGGGGTATCTCGTGCTGGGACAAACCGAGACGCTCCCCCCCGATATCAAGGACCGTTTCGAGAGCAACGATCCCCGTCTCAGGCTGTACCGCCTGCGGGAATCCGCAACATCGTAATACCCCACCAGGAGAAGGACTCGACAGGACAGCAATGACGGACCCCGTGGTCGCCGACTTCGTGACCGACGTCGTTCCCGACACCGCCGAGTGGACCGAACCGGTCCGTGGACGGGTCGTGATGAGCACGGACCAGGTCGTCATCGCCACGGCAGAGGACCGCCGCACGATTCGTATCGCCGAGATATTCGACGTCGCTTACGGCAGTGCACCATCCGACCTCAGCCGGTTCTTCGAGGATACGGTCTCGATCGCGTACGAGGACGGGTTCGGTCGGCACGTCGCGTTGATCGAGGGTGCAGACGAGACCGTCTCTCGCTTCACCGATCTCCTGTTCAAAGCCATTATCAATGGAACCGAGGTCCTGGTCAAACACCCCGCTCGTGTCGGTGGCCGGGTGACTGATGAATCCGTCCAGACGATGACAGTGTTTCTCAGGAAACCCCAGGTCGTCTTCTCCGGGGCCGATCGATTCCATATCGAGGTCTCCACCGTTTCGAACTTCGAGAAACTCGACAGGGAGGTTCGGGGACGCACCCGTTCCGTCCTGTCCGTCCGCCACGCTCTGGATATGCAGGAGGTGACCAGTGAGATTTCCCTTGACTCCGGGCGGAAGATGAACGTCCTCGGTCGCTACCTTCGAATCGAGTACTCCACCCTTCGCGACCAACTCGCGTCGATCGAATTGCGTGATGTCGAACTCGAAGCGTTGCTCGGCATGTACTCGGGCGGGGACGACGCCAAACTCGCCGGGATGCTCGGGATCGAACCCAACCGGGTGACGATGATTCTAAACGGGTT
Organism: Halodesulfurarchaeum sp.; assembly: GCA_042216905.1. Classification (GTDB taxonomy): domain Archaea; phylum Halobacteriota; class Halobacteria; order Halobacteriales; family Halobacteriaceae; genus Halodesulfurarchaeum. The sequence goes on along the minus strand of JBDGTL010000002.1, from coordinate 30,238 downwards.
ACTCGAGAAAGATCTGCTCGCCGAGAGCGATTCGGGAATGACCCTTACGCCCCTCGGGAAAATGGCGGTGAATACGAGAATCGAGTCGATCAATACGTAGTCGATCGATACGTAGCCGATTGACACGTAGCCGATTGACACGTAGCCGAT
>JBDGTL010000002.1:0-29988 GCA_042216905.1 Halodesulfurarchaeum sp. | reverse complement strand
ACGTAGCCGATTGACACGTAGCCGATTGACACGTAGCCGATCGATACCTGGTCGACCGGGCGATCGATACCGGCAGCACTGTGGTGCTCGACACCGGAGTCGATCGAAGCCGTTTGTCAATACTATATAATGAAGACTCCACGGGCTTTTCCCCCGGTGATGGGCTCCACACTGTTTCACTGCAATCGTTTCACTGTTCGTTGATGACGTCACTCGCGATGTTTCGACCTCGCGTCTTCAAGGAGACCTCCTTTCGAACCCGGAGTTCCTCGAGAACGTCGAGTTCGATGAGTCGGTCGTAAATCTCCTCGACCTCGTCGACCTCCATTCCCAGGAAATCTGGAATCTCGAATGGGGAAACACCCGAATACAGCCCCATCAAAACCTGTTTCTCGGTTTCGGAGAGGTCAACTGATCCCTCCACCTCTCGGATGCCCTTCTCGAAGAGCGACTCGAGAACGGCGAGCGTGTGTGATTTTCCGGCAAAGTACGTCTGCACGCTCGTCTCGCCTTCGGTGTGCTCGACCTTCAGGATCGGTTTCTCCGTGCCGCCGACTGACTGTTTCCCTGCCTCTGCGTGCCCGACGTCGTCGATCTCGATCGAGACGAACGTCCCGTCGGCCATCGCAACGTCGAGTTCAGGCGGTTCCTTCTCGGCTCCGATTTTCAACCTGGCTCGTTCGTAGGCCCCCTCCTGGATGACACCTCCCTTGACTGCCGGATGTTTCACCTGGACGTCGGTCTGATCCAGCATCGCCCCGAAGAGTTTGAACTCGAAGGGTTCCGTATTCGAGCCGAGGGAGACGAGATAGACGCTCTCGTTCTCCATTCTGATGGACACGTAATCGCTCACTTTGGCGACAGCCTGGTTGACGTCGTACCTGCCGGTGAGACTGGCGACGTTCGAGAGGGGAAGCGTCTGCTTTCCGTCGTTGCTCACGAGGATGATCCGCTTGTTCGAAAGGATGATCCTGCCGCCGGTCCAGGCGACGTCCTGCCGTCGACGACCCTGCTTTACCGCCTGGATGAATCGGCCCTTCGTATCCGCGATCTTGTACTCTGATTTGCTCATCCGGCGACACTCCCCGATCCAGCGATGGTGTTCCGTCGATCCTTCCATCCTCCCGAGATTCCCGTGGGTCGTCCGTCCTCTCCTCCAGAGATCCTATTCGGTCGTTCGTCTTCCCCTCCAGAGTCTTCCCCTCCAGAGATTCCGTTCAGACGATCCCTCGTTCCCAAAGCGAGTACGTTCTGTTTTTCGACGTCCAAAAGGAAGATATCGGCCCGTCTATCAATCTTCCGTCGACGTCCTCGGACTGGCCATTCCCAGGGGGGAGGACCGCTCGCCAGTCGCCCCCCGAGCCACATCATGTACCGTGGAGTTGTCCCCGACCGGTATTCAATGCTTTGTCCACTCGGCTCGGACACCGAGCGTACTGGATGTTTTATCACGGCTATGCCCCGCTTCCCCCGAGTTTCGACACCGCCGCGAAGGCCCGTCGGCGAATCTCTTCGCTCTCTGTCTCCTCGAGGAGGGTCTCCAGACGTGACCGGGCCCGGTCGCCACCGACCGACCCGAGGGTGAACGCAGCCATTGCGATCTCCTCTTCGGTCCTGGCCGCGTCGAGGTGTTCGATCAGTGCGGATTCTGCCTCCCGTCCACCGATTTCGGCGATGCTCGTCGCCGCGAACTGCGCGACGAGTTGATCCTCGTCTCCCAGGGCGGCCAATAGTGCGTCGATCGCATCTCGTTTCCGCTTTTTTCCGGTCACCCGCCCCAAAAGCCACGTCGCGTTGCGTCGTTGGTGTGTCTGTGTTCCCTCTTCGATGATTTCGATTAACGATTCGACGATGACCGGGTCGTCCCTGGCGCTCATCTTCGAGACGATGTCGGTCCTGAGTTCGTCGCTTCGCTCGGTGGAGACGTTCGAGAGAATCTCGATGAGCGAGAAGGTCGCCGCCTTGCGGACGAGGTTGCTCTTGTCAGTCAACATCGAGACCAGGGTATCGACGGCGCGTTCGTCGCCGAACTGTCCGAGCGAACTCGCGACCGTCCGGCGGATCGTCTCGTTTTCCTGGTCTGCCGCCTCGATCAACCCGTTCAGGGCCGTCTGGCCACCGACGTATCCGAGCGCATCGGCCACCTCCCGCTTGACCCCGGGCGGCTCCTGTTCCAGGTGGGTAACCAGTTCCGGGGCGGCGCGCTCCGCACCGATTTTCCCGAGGGCCCGCGCTACTCTGGCCCGGACCCTGGGGTTCGGGTCGTCGAGGCGGTCCGTAAGAGGGTCCACCCCGGCGTCCGATCCGATCTCGCCGAGGACGTTCGCCGCCGCCATCCTGAGAGAGGGTTGGTCGGAATCGAGATCCGAGACGAAGGATTGAGCCATTGTCCAGTCCGCAGCGTCGGCATTCATTTCCCGACCCAGAGCCTCGGCAAGTGCGTCGATACGTCCCAGACTCGTCAACGCGTCTATCGCCGCTGCCCTGACTGACTCGTCCTCGTCGTTCTTTACCGCCCTGGCAAGTGGAACGACGTGGTTGGTGCTGGTTTCGTCGATGTCACCCAGGATTTCCGCGGCCCGCTTCCTGACCTTGGGGTTGTCACTCCGTTCGAGCAACTGGACGAGCCCGTCGACGTCCTGCCGGCGCTCCAGTTCGAAGAGAGACGGCACTGGTGGGTGTTCTTCTCCCCCGTACTAAAAAGGTCGTTTGGATTGGGTCTCGTGGGAGGGTAGTCTTGGGAATGATCACCGGGGGGGGGGGGTAGTTCGATCGTTCTTTTGAGAGATATCGAACGTGTTCCCCCAATTGTGCGAGAAAAGGCATCGAGGACTACACTCGATACCGAGGGTGTCACGATTGCGATACCGAGGGGGTCACGATTTTCTATCCCCGAATGGCGTTTCACCGAATAGTAAATAAGTATAAATTAATTAATGTATAATTAATACATTACAACTCACAATCGAATAACTCAATATTGAAATACGATACAATTAATACGTATTATCGTAGAAAATCATGGAAACTCTCGGGTAACACAATAAAATTTGAACCAAAAATTATAAGCCGAGAAGAAAAAATTCGGCCGACAGTTTACGTCAGCGCCACTGCCTGCTTCCCAAGCAGGGATTCAGGTGCGTTCAACAGCACTTGGGTCTGGGACCCGTACTGCGTGGTGATCGTCAATTGCACCGTCGCGCCGGGTTTAAGCCCGTCCGAGATCGTCGCGTCTCCGTCTATGTTGGAGATCTCCGAGGCGTTCATGTTGATCGAAATCCTCGATTCACTGCTCTGCAGTACGGTCGCCGAATTTCCCTTCTCTGCGGTCGTCGAGAAGGTGGAGTCCCCTGGAGCACCATCGGTATACGTCAATGTCTTCGCGTCGTTCGGACCGATCCACTGAATCGTCGCTTCGGAGAGGTCGATGTTGTCAGAACCGGCGGTCCGCATCACCGACAGGTTGATGTTGGTGATGTATTGGCTATTATCGACCGAATCGACAGTGCCATACGCTGCAATGACGTTCACCCGGTTCGACACCTGAGCGGTACTCTCCTGGCCAGTCGATCCGGCTCTCGTCTGGAGGAAGCCGGCCGTGTTGATCAGGACGCCCGCGGCGATGGCCGCCACCAGCACCATCGCGATGAACACGATGAGTGTCCCGATGCCGACCTGACCGCGGTCGTCGTCTTCTGGTTCGTTTGGTTCGATCATGGTTGGATCCTTCCCTGAACCCGTCTGCTCAGGGCTTACCCACAACCTTTCCCGAACCTCTACATAAAAGTCTGGGTCCCTTTATCATCGTTGAAAATTGGATGGAGCCAGCGTTTTACGGCGAATTATAGACGAATACCGTGTCGATAGAGGGCCCCGACGTCAGACGACTGTCGGACAAATCTCATCGAATGAAGCGGTGCTCCCGACGGTGGAAAGCACCCCCTGAAACACAGGAGGTCCTGGAAGAGTTAAGTAGTCCCGCCCGAAATCGGATTTACATAGCGACGTCACCGATGCCACTCGACCCTCGCGACTACGATCCAGACGAACTCCGGGGCACGGCCAGCGACGACCTCGATGCGCCACAGGCCGGTGACCTCCGGGAGCGGATCGCAGACCAGGAGACTGGCACGGATCTTTCCCGAGTAATTCAGTCCAACCAGGTGAAGGAACTGCTTCTGTTGGAGAGCGGGGCGTCGCCGGAGGAACTCGAGCGACCATACCTCGATTCACTGCCAGAGGCCTACGCAGCGAGGGTGACCCTTTTCGAATGGCTCGATTTCCTCCTCACACAGGGGGGCGTCAAACACACGCTCGAAGCAATGGAGTATTACGCCGAGATGGGATGGATGAGCGAGTCAGTCGCGGAGAAACTTCGCGATCACGTCCGCGCATTCGACGCCGATCCCGAGGGGAGGACCCCCGCAGGACTGACTGTCGAGGATCACGTTCTCAGTCTGGTGTACGTGGCGAGACTCAGCACGATGGACTGAGGCGTCGTCTCCGGTCGGAAGTCCCTCATTGCCGGCTTGCTCTCCTGTTTCATCTGTTTCGTACTGCCCACTCTCCCGGTCACGTCACAGCCGTCTGCACATGGCACGTCATTCTGCACATGGCACGTCATAGCCGTCTGCCCCGACGCTTCACAGCTGTCTGCACCGGGCACTTCATTCCCCGACGCCACTGGTCACTTCACACTCGAAATATTGGTCGATCCGTACCGGGTCGGGAACCGAGCAGGTAGAATCGATCGCTCTCGAATCGAGGCCGTCAGGGTCACGTGATCCGGTCTTTTGACGTCCAAAATGAGAAAACGTGTCTGACACTCGCACGACGGATGTCGGGTCCGGGACCCGGATCGAGCCGAAGATTAATTAATGCGTACGGAGGACTTTTTTGCAATGGTACCATTCCATCTCTCCCCATCTCTCCTCGGTTTCCTCCCGCTTGGCGTCATCGGGCTGGGAATGGCGAGCTGGCTAGACGGTGAGGACGAGGGGGAGTCCGGCGGCGAGGAGGACTTCGGGATGGACGACTTCGAGGAGGACGATTTCGGAGGGATGGGCGATATCGACGACGACCTCGGCGGGATGGACGACATGGGGGGCGGCGATGTATCGACGACCGAACTCGAGTCCCGAATCGAGGATCTCGAAGCCGAAATCGCGGACGTCTCCTCGACGGCGAACACGGTTCGAAGCGAGAACGAACAGATCAGCGAGAAGGTCGACGAAGTGGAGGAGAACGTCAGGAAACTCCTCGAGATATACGAGATGGTGACTCGGGGCGTCAACCCCTTCGTCGACGAGGTAAGCGGTGGCATGGGAATGGGCACCCAGGAGGGCGGCTTCGGGTTGTTCGACGAGACCGGCGAGGATAGCGGGAGTTCCGAGGACGAACTCGACGACGACCTCGCGAACGCGGAGGCAGAGGATTTTTTCGACGACGACGCCTTCGACGAGATCGATGACGAACCGATGGTCGAATCGGACTTCGAGATGGACGAGGGTGAATCCGAGCAGCGGTCGGTGGCTGCGGAGTCCGAGGACAGCGACACCGATTCGGGCGGTGGGACGTCGTTCGAGGAGTTGAAACAGGAGTACGAGTCCGGCGAAGCAGACTGGGCCGACGAGGATATCGAGGGTGAAGGCCGGGGTATCGAGGAACAGGAGGACGTCGGATTCGACGAGGCGGAGGAGGGGGCCGAACTCGGGACCGAATCGGGGACGACGACAGCGGACGATTCGACCCTGAGTGACCCGGGGGATCTGTTCCAGGTAGACGACCTGGCGGCCGAACACGCGGAGGACGAGACAGTAGGGGAGTCCGGAGCGACCGACGAATCGGCAATGCAGGAATCTGTCTCGGTGAGAGACGCGATCGCGGAAACCGAGGAATCGACCGACGCAGTATCCGAACCAGACGAAGAAACCCCTCCATCATCCGGGGAGGAAGCAAGCCTCGAGTCCGGAAAGGCCCGATCACAGGAGACGACCGACCGGGAATCCGTCTCCGAATCCGGACCGGACACAGCAGGGGCTGGGGAGGACGAGACGGAGACCATCGGCGGATTCCAGTTCGGAACCACGACGACTGGCGGGCGAGAAACCCCGTACCTCGCGTCGCCTCCGAACGGCTACCTGGCGGATGTCGTGGTGCTCGAGTGGCTCTCGTTCCTCCTCGACGAGTTCGATTCCCGGAACGCCGTCAGGGCTATCAACTACTACAAACGGATCGGATGGATCGGCGAAGACGTCCGGGACCACCTGATAACGGCGCTCATGGGGGTGACCGACTCGGAGTACCTGTACCGCGACGAGTTCGGAACGACGGAACTATCGATGAGCGATCACAAACGAAGTCTCGAGTACATCGAGGAACTCTCGGCCGGTAACCTCGATCGTCGTGTCGCGGACCGGCTCGATTTAATGGACGCATAACATGGGATTCAGTGTAAGCGGTTCGGCAGCGATAGTCTTCCTCGCCGTCTTCCTGGGATTTGGAATGCTCGCAACCTCGACGTTCGCCGGTTTCGAACGCGTCGCGGACGCGAAAGCGGCGAACACCGACGGGGTACTCGAGGTGAAGAATACGGACGTCGAACTCGTTCGTGTCACGAACACCTCCACGGAGACGGTCAATATTACCGTTTCCAACACCGGAGCGACCACGTTGGACGTGAACGATACCGACGTAATTCTCGATGGAACGTATCAGGTTCCGGAATCGACGAACATCTCGGACCGCCGATCGCCCGAGCTCTGGGCACCGGGGGAGTCGCTCACGTTCAACGTCTCCTATTCACACGACGAGACCGTCCGGGTGAAAATCGTAACGGGGCCAGGCGTCTCGGTGTTCGAGGAGGTGCACCTCTAGTTCATGGCGATCGTCTCATCGGAAACGCTTATCATTTTTATCGCCGCCATTCTCGTGGCCACGAGCGTGGCTGGCGTGTTGACGACGGGTGTCTCCCGGATGAGCAACGCGATGGACGAGCGAAGCATCGAAGTCGCACAGGACATTCGGACCGATATCGAGGTAATAAGCGACCCCGCGAGCGACGCGGTTTACTCCGACGGGACGATCACGCTGCTCGTCAAGAACACCGGATCTCGCACTCTTAGCCGTGATCCCGACACGATAGACGTGCTCGTCAACGGAGAGTACCAGACGGACGTTTCCGCTGAAGTGGTGGGACCCGATCAGACCTGGAGCCCGGGAGCGGTTCTCAGGGTGACTGTCCAGTCTCCTGGTCTTTCCGGCACCAACCGCGTGACCATCGTCGTCGAGGAAACCCAGCACGTATTCGAGTTCCACGTCTGATTTCCTCGGGTATCGATCACGCATTCGATCCGCCGGGGATCGATACTCGCGTCCGATCTGGCGGGGTATTGTATTCTCGATCCGATTCGGCCGTCCCATCCACGGTCGTTATCGGTGGGTTCGTCCCGTGGATACGTCGTTGATTTCGGTCGATTTGGATCACCCCGCCCGGTACGAGATCGACAGGTTTCGAACCCCGTGTGCGTCCTCGAGTATCGAATCCGGCGATTCGCCATTCTAACTCCGATTCTTGGGAACTCGGGTCACCGTGGTGTCGATCTGGCTGATGGGAACGGGGCCCGGTATAATGGTCGAATTGGGTGTATGACGGACGTCTGACGACCTCAATTATATATAATATTACTATTAGTCGGTTCGAGGAAACCGTCAGACAGAACGATGACGAATGCCTAATATGTGCCTAATTACAACCAAATTTTGCGATTATTGGGGCGAAATGAAGGCATACTATTTTAGGGATTGGTTCCGAAAGGGTAAGCACTACGATACGATAAACGACCTGTATCGAAAATATACATAAAGAACTGAATATGAAGTATGCCGAGAAGCGGGACGAATTTAGGGATTGGACCCGAAAGCAGGGTCGGCGATAGTGATGTGTGCGTCCAGTCGAACACCTGCAGTGGGGGAATCGTGTCCGCCTGGACGCATGTCAGGGCTTCCCTTCCAACGCGGGGTGAGTCCTGATGGCTGATCAGGGGACCCGACAACTCGCACACGAGTTGCGCGAATCCTCGAGTCGGTATCCGCACCTCCGGGAGTATCTCCAGCGATTCAAGCAGTTCACCGGCCAATTCCCGGAGTATATCGACGAACCGACCTCGGAGTACGAGGTCCCGAAACCCAACGTACTCTACAGTGTTGGCGGCCCGATCTTCGTCCACATCTACGGCGACGTCGGTCGGGAGACGAAGTACTACACGGTCGAACCGGAACTGTCTGAACCCGAACGCGACCTCTTCGATACGGTCAGGAACCGCATTCTCGAACGGTCAGTGAAGAAACCGGCCCCGGAGGGGGAATCCGAATACGACGACCGGATCGAGGAACTCCTCGAGGAAACGGTCGTCGTCTCCGAAGGGGATTCTGGCGCCGGGCTTCGAGACCGCCTCGCGTCCGTTCTCGGGAAATTCCCAGGAGGAACCGGCGGTGAATCCCGTGGTCAGTTGTCCATGGGATCTGGATCCGGTGGATCCGGCCCGAGTATTATGGACCGCCTTCGACGGGTAACCGGCCGTCCGTCACGGGCCCTCGAGCGCGTCCAGGGGAAACTTCCCGAGTACGAGGAGACCCTCGAACGGACGTTCGGGTACGGACGTATCCCGGTGGACGAGACGACGTACGACACGATGCGGTATCAACTCAACCGCGACATCGTGGGCCTCGGCCCCCTCGAACCCGCGATGCGTGATCGTCATAACGAGGACGTCCACGTCATCGGCCCGAAGCAGACCTACGTCGACCACGGGACCTTCGGCCTCCTGCCGACCACGATCCAGTGGGAATCCGAGGAGCGATTCGACAACTGGTTGCGGAACATCGGGGAGCGTATGGGGGACCCCGTAAGCGATACCGATCCGATTATCGACTCGACCTTGCCGGGTGGGTCTCGCATCAACATCATCTACTCGGACGACGTGAGCATCAAAGGTCCGTCCGTCACGATTCGGCAGGGAGACGACGTCCCCCTCTCCGTGGGCCAGATTACGAAGTGGGGAACGCTTTCACCGCAGTTGGCGGCCTACCTCTGGCTGTGTCTCGAGAACGAACAGACGGTCTTCGTGGTCGGGGAGACAGCCTCCGGCAAGACGACGACGCTCAATGCGATTATGTCGTTTATTCCCCGCGACTCGAAGATTTACACGGCCGAGGATACAGCCGAGGTCCTGCCGCCTCACGACACGTGGCAACAGCTCCTGACCCGCGAAGGGCAGGGCGAGGCGAGTGCGGACGTGTCGATGTTCGACCTGGTGGCTGCTGCGCTCCGGTCCCGTCCGGACTACATCGTTGTCGGGGAGGTCCGGGGCGAGGAGGGTCGAATGGCATTTCAGGCTGCCCAGACCGGCCATCCCGTCCTGTTGACCTTCCACGCCAGTGACATCGTCTCGATGATTCAGCGATTCACCGGCGATCCGATCAACGTACCGGAAACCTTCATGGACAATGCCGACGTGGCACTGTTCCAGAACCGGGTGAAACAGGGCGATGACGTCCTCCGACGGGTAACCAGCGTTCAGGAAATCGAGGGGTACTCGAAGGAGATGGGCGGTGTCGTGACCCGGCAGGCCTTTTACTGGGACCCGGTCGAGGACGAAATCGTCTTCCAGGGACGGAACAACTCCTACGTCCTCGAGGAACAGATCGCGACACTTCTCGGGTATCAGGACACACGGGAGATATACGACGAACTCGACTTCCGTGCCGAGATCATCGATCGAATCATCCAGGAAGACCGCGTCGAGTACCACGAGTTCAACGAGACCATCGCTTCATTCCACCGCGACGGTGTCGAGGGCCTGCCGTTCACCATGGCGAGACGGGACATCTAGCATGGCGACCGAATCAGGGAACGAGACCGGGACGAGGGGATCACAACCCACTGTCACGGAGACCGACGTCAGCTCCGTGGCCGCCTCGATTTTGACGGCATACGAGGACATGAACATGCCCGTCTCCCGGTATTTTTTGCTCATCATTCTGCCGGCGGCACTCTTCTTCGTGGGAAGCGTCATTGTGGCAGTGATGGTCGAATTGCCGGCAATGATCCGACTCCCGATTCCACTTCTCGGGATCTTGATGATTGGGTCGGCAATCCTATACCCGAAGATCCAGCTGGACCAGCGGCGAAAACGCATGCAGGAAGTATTTCACCTGTATGTGACCCACATGACGACGCTGTCGACGACCAATATCGACCGCGTCGAGGTCTTCAGGCGGGTCGCAAACGAGGACGAATACGGTCCGTTGTCCGAAGAAACGAGACGGATCGTCCAACTGGTGGACACCTGGAATCAGAGCCTCGACGACGCGTGTCGGATGCGCGCGAAGAACGTCCCCGCCGACGTCGTTTCGGACTTTTTCGACCGCCTTTCATATACGATCAACGCCGGGAACACCCTCTCTTCGTACCTGGTAAACGAGCAGGAAACCATCATCCAGAACTACGTCACGATCTACGAGGGCCAACTCGAGAACCTCGAAATCATGAAGGACCTCTACCTCTCGATGGTCCTCTCGGTGACGTTCGCACTCGTGTTCGCGACGGTGCTCCCCATGCTCACTGGTACCGACCCGACGTTGACCGTTTCTGCGGTGGTCGTCATGTATACCTTCGTGCAGGGAGGCTTTCTGTACGCCATCTACACGGTCTCTCCGTCCGATCCCATCTGGTATTTTCCCCCCGATCGAACGACGGCGACCGAACGGAAACTCCAGGTCGGGACGGCTATCGGTATGGCATTGTCCCTGGCGATTCTGGTCGGGACGCTCTTCGTCATGCTCGGATACACTCCTGTGGATCCCTCGAGCATACCGCTTCCCATGTACGCGGCCATTCCCACCACGCCACTCCTCATTCCCGGATTGATCGCGCGGACCGAGGAGGCAGACGTGAAAAAGCGTGATGAGGAGTTCGTGAGTTTCATCCGGGCCCTCGGCGCGAGCGAATCCGCACAGCAGACGACCACGACGAAGGTCCTCAGAAAACTCCGCCACAAGGACTTCGGTCCGCTCACGTCGGTCGTGAACGACCTCTACAAGCGGTTGAACATGCGTCTCTCCCAGGAAACAGCGTGGCGGATGTTCGCGGCCGACGCACACTCGTACCTCATCCAGAAATTCAGCGAAATGTACCTCACCGGCCGGGCCATGGGCGGCGACCCGAAGCACCTCGGTGAGATCATCGCCGAGAACATGAACGAGGTCCTCCAGTTGCGAGAGCAACGAGATCAATCCACGATCACGCTGATCGGTGTCCTGTACGGTATCACCGCTGCCTCGACGTTCTCCTTCTTCATCGGGATCAGTATCGTCATGATTCTCTCCGGAATGGAGATGAACCTCGACAGTTCGATGTTCGAATTCGCCTCGATCATCAACACGAAGAGTTACGATATCGGGCTCATCAAGTACCTGTTGACGCTGACGATCCTGATCAATGCGCTTTTGGCATCTCTCATCATCCGGGTGGTCGATGGTGGACACAAGGTCAACTCCTACATGCACTTCGTCATCATGACCTGGTCCTCCTCGCTCATCGGGGTGGCGACCATCGAAATCGTCGGGACCATCCTCGCGGTCTGAGGCGATTCGGGCCCGGATGAGCCAGTCGGCCTGCGGGAGGGAGCCACACTTATGTATGCGACCGGCGCAATTCCGGACGAATGGGTGAATCCGAGGGCATTCGGGTGCTCGCCGTCGCCTCGGGCAAAGGCGGAGTGGGGAAGACCACGACGGTCGTGAACCTCGGGGCCGCCCTCGCCAGGGTGGGTCTCGACGTGGCAATTGTTGACGTCGACCTGGGTATGGCCAACCTCGGTGCGTTCGTGAATTTGACCGACCCACCGGCCACGATCCACGACGTGCTGTCGGAGTCGGTCTCTCTGGAGGCGGCGAGTTTTACAAAAGATCACCTGACAGTTGTCCCCGGATCGACGGATCTCGACAGTTTCGCCAGTGCGAACACTGACGCACTCGCCGACGTCGTCGATTCGCTCCGGACCGATCACGACCTCGTCTTCCTCGACGTCGGAGCGGGGCTCAATCACGACATTGCACTGTCGATCAGTCTCTCGGACGCAGTCATTCTCGTTACGACGGCTGACGTGTCGTCATTGACGGACGCCTCGAAAACAGGTCGACTGGTCGAACGTCTCGACCGTCCGGTCATCGGCGCCGTGTTCACGCGGACCGGCGAGGGTACATTCGAGGACGTCGAGGGAATCGCTACAGCTTTCGGGACGACGAACGCGGTCACGGTGAGCGTTCCCTACGACGAGAGGGTTCCGCTAAGCATCCGGCGAGGAATGCCAATCGTGCTCATGGATCCGGAGCGACCCGCCTCCCGGGCCTACCGGCGGTTCGGAGCGAAACTCGTCGACACTATCGGCGTCCAGGTACCGTCCGGGACACCCGATGACGAATTCAAGTGGGTCGATCCGGAAACGGGTCGCGAGCGCGAACCGACGGACGAACTGTTCGAGAACCGAGAAGAAGTCCGGGAAATCCCGCTCGAGGATCTGATCGCAGAGGCCGGTTTGACGGAGGGAGACGAGGCGACCAAACGGGGAATTCGACTCCTCGATCGGGTTCGGAATCGGTTCACGTGAACGGTACGTCCCGTTTATCGGACCTGATTACTCGACCTTGAGGATGCTGTACATGACGAAGAGATATCCGATGGTCGTGATGACGTAATTCACGGTCAGGAGGCTCCGTGCGTGGGCGAAATTCGTCAGAAAGGCACTGATGGTCGTTCCCACGGCGGCGGCGACGACGAGGGCGAACCCCGTCGACAGGTGAAGCATCGACTCGCGTTGTGTATCGGCGTACGCACGAACGGCGAGCCCCACCATGGCAAGCCCCGCGACGGTGAGGGTGACACTGAAAAGGACGTACAGGGACTCGAGGATGGTGACCATGACGTATGTTGGTGTTGGGTGGAATGACGGGTACCTTAAAGCTGTTCTCCCAATTATAAATTTCAATAATTACTCCGACCCCTGGAGGTCAGACCACACGTCCACGAGCTGGTTCTTCGCCTCCGTCCGTTCCTTGAAGTCGAGGATCACCTCCTCGCCCTCGAAGACGATCGTCAACTCGTCTATTTTCCGTCTGTAGACCTTGGTCTGTCTCCCCTCATCTGATACCTCCTTCCCTTCCAGATCGAGCAAATCCTGATCGGTGAGTTCCTCGATTCGTCGATAACTCGTGGCGATCGGGATGTCGAGTTCGTCAGAGAGTTCCTGGGCGGACTTCGGGGTATTGGTAGCTTGCAGTATTTGCGGATTGTACCTGTTGCCAAGTACCTGCAAGACCTCCACCACGTCCATTGGCGGGTTCCACGATTGGTGTCATTAAAAGGGTTGTCGTTACGAAAGGGCCGTCATCGACTTTGGAGGCCAATGTGTCCTCCTAGCGGACTCGGAATTGAGCACTCACGATCGATCGTAACGCGGACAATCGACCGTCCCTCACCACATGCGTGGTTCACCCGGTGGGACGGTAGCGTGATGCGATAGTCGCTCGTCCACCGGTATTTCTCGAAGAACAGGCAGAAGACGGAACGGCAGTCTGACCCTATTCGAGGATCGATTCGACGTCGACGTGTTCGTGCAGGAGTGACTGCATGACGTCGACCGTCCTGGCGTCCCTGACGCGACCGCCACGGATGAGTTCCTCTGCTCGCTCGACCGTGGCCAGGGTGTCAGACTGGACCTTGAGGACCGGCTTGTTCCGTTCTGCAGCGGTCCCGAGCACCGCCCCTGGCGGGTCGAATCCACCCGTCAGGACGAGTGCTTTGACCCCTGGCGCCTCGAGGGCGGCACGCTGGATGTCCGCTCGGTCGCCTCCGGTGATGACCGCTGCGTCCTTCGTCCGGCGGAAGTGACTGAGTGCCGATTCACCGCTCATCGCCCCGACGAGCACCCGCTCGACGAACACGTCTTCGTCGGTTTGGGTCAGGACTTCGCCACCGAGTTCGTCCGTGAGATCCGTGAGAGTGACACCTGCGAGTTCCCGGTTGTGCGGTATGACCCCCAGGACGGTGACGTCTCTTCCCTCGAGGAACGGGACGATGTCCGATTCGACGGTGTCGTAAAGCGAATCAGACACTCCATTGAAAATGATGCCCGAACAGCGGTCGCCGAGTCGGTCGACTGCCCCGAGGACTCGGTCGACGTCCCCCGCGGTCTGGATCCGTTCCAGCAAAATGACGTCGGCGTCGAGGAGGTCTGCGACGTCCTCTTCTGCGAGATCGACGATCCCTCCCGTCGTGTACTGGCCCGCACCTTCGACGAGCATCAGATCGGTCCCGTCGGCGAGGCCATCGAAGGCGGTCCGGACCCGTTCTCTGAGCTCCGTCGGGTCTTCCTGTCCACGGATGGCCCCGTCCACGAACGTGGGCGAGTAGACGATTGGCTCCATCTCGTGCATTTCGGCGTCGAAGTCCAGGATGTCCCGGGCGAGCATCGGGTCTGCGTCGAGGGTCTTCCCAACGTTGCTCTGCAGGCGGGTTCCTTTCGGTTTCATGTAGCCCACCGATACGTCGTCCTCTTTCGCCAGTTGCCCGAGAGCGAGCGCGACGGCGGTCTTTCCGGTGCTGTCTTCCGTGGATGCGAACAGTAGCGTGTTCATAGCTGGTTTTGATCAACGGTGAGTCTGATGTCGACGGCCTGTACCCCTTCCGGCGTCGCCACGAGCGGATTGATGTCGAGTTCCAGGATCGATGGGAAGTCCGTGACGAGTTGTGACAGTCGCTGGATGCTTTCGACGATGGCCGATTCGTCGATCGGTTCGCGGCCTCGAGCCCCTCGCAGGAGCGGCGCCGATTCGATCCCGTCGATCATCTCTTCGGCCTCCCGTTCGCTGACTGGGGCCACCCGGACGGTCGTGTCCTCGAGTATCTCCACGAAGATCCCGCCGAGGCCGAACAGGAGGAGCGGACCGAACTGCGGGTCCTTGTTCATTCCGAGAATCGTTTCGGTCCCGTCCTCGAGGTCCACCATCTCCTGCACCTGTACGCCGAGTATGGTCGCGTCGGGTTGATAGTTCCTCGCCCTGGTGATCAGGTCCTCGAAGGCGTCTTCGACTTCCTCGTCGGGAACCCCGACCTTGACGCCCCCGATGTCCGATTTGTGCAGGATGTCCGGGCTCACGATCTTCATGACGACGTTCCCGTCGATGTCCCGTGAGGCAGCCACTGCGTCCTCGGGGCTGTCGACGATTTCGCCCGCGGGCGTCGGAATTCCGTAGGCGTCCATCAATTCCATCGCTTCGACGCCCAGCCTGTTCGTATCGCGGTCTTCGACGGACTCGAGGATTTCCCGGGCACGCTTTCGGTCGACTTCGAATTCGGTCGGTTCCTGATAGTCGATGTCGGTGATGTCCCGATACGTTTTGAGGGCATCGAGGCTCTTCACCGCCCTCGCCGGATCGAAGTAATTCGGGATGCCGTGTTCCCTGAGGACGGCGGCCGGGTGTTCTGTCCGTTCACCTCCCATCAAGGACGAGGCGACGGGTTTGCCGTACTTCTCCTTCATTTCCCCCATGTCCTCGGCGAGTTTCTCGAAGTCCATGATGGCGGTGGGACAGGAGATAAGCACCGCCACGTCGACGTTGTCGTCCTGCAGGACGATGTCGAGTGCCTCGCGATATCGTTCGTTGTCGGCGTCCCCGATGATGTCGATTGGGTTGTAGATGTTCGCCTCATCCGGCATCGCCTCGCTCAACCGATCGAGCGTTTCATCGGAGAGGTCCGCCATCTGCATCCCCGAGTCACCGATGGCGTCCGTCGCCATAACGCCGGGACCGCCCGCATTGGTGATGACGGCGATCGAATCCCCGTCCGGTACCGGTTGTCCCTCCAGGATCTGGGCGAAATCGAACAGTTCCTGGACGTTCTTCGCCCGGAGCACCCCGGCCTGGTCGAGGCCGGCCTCGTAGGCTCGCTCGCTCCCGGCGATGGTCCCGGTGTGCGAGGAGGCCGCCTGGGCCGCAGCCTCGGTCCGGCCCGATTTCACCATCACGATCGGCGTCTCCTTCGTGACCTCCCGGGCGGTATCGATGAACTCACGACCGTTGTCGATCCCCTCGAGGTATCCGAGGATCACCTCCGTCTGCTCGTCATCTCGCCAGATATCGATGAAATCCGTCTCGTCCATCACCGCCTTGTTGCCGAGCGAGGAGATGTCCTTGAACCCGATCCCGTGATCGTTTGCCCAGTCGATCACGGCAGTGATGAACGCCCCCGACTGGCTCATGAAGGATATGTTCCCCGACATGGGGGATTCGGGTCCGAACGTCGCGTTCATGTTCGGGGGCGTACTGATGACGCCGAGGCTGTTCGGTCCGACCAGGTTCAGGTCGTGTTCGGCGGCGATCTCCTGCAGTTCCTGCTCGCGGGCCGCACCTTCACTCCCTGTCTCGCCGAAGCCCGCGGTGATTATCACGATGTTCTTTACCCCGTGTTCGGCCAACTGACGAGTCCCGTCGACGGCGACGTGTGGCGGAATGACGACGACCGCCATGTCGACGCTCCCCTCCACCGCAGTAATGTCGTCGAAGGCCTGTATTCCGAACACTTCATCGCGTTTCGGATTGAGCGGGATTACTTCGCCGTCGAAGGTCTGGAGGTTCTCCATGACGGCCCGACCGACTGACCCCTCGCGTTCGGTCGCGCCGACGACGGCGATTCGGTCTGGGGCGAAAAGCCCACGCGCTCCACGTTGCATCGTCGATTGACGTTTTACCTCGCGTATGTATAAAGATGGGTACGTCGCGTTTGACACGCGAGTGATTCTCTATCAACCATTTCTACTCTCCAGTCCGAGGCCGTGAAACAATCGAATAACACAGCGCCGTCACGAGGGTAGCGTGTGCTCGGACACGCTGATATAGTGTTCGTCGCGACGTCAGTTCGATATTTGTCGAAATATATTTTCGGCCCGAGGTCGTTTCGAACGATGCCTTCGGTGGCCCGGAAATATCGGTTCGTCCGCCAGGTATGGGCTTCGAATAGACTACTATCGGGCCCCTGTCATTCGACGGGCTCGAATCGATGACCGCCCCACGACTGACTGTCCGTCCGTCGGAAACTAGGGTCCGGGTCTCGGAGTTCGGAGACGAACGTCGGTCGGACTTCGGTTCCGATCCCAACAGCGTCGGTGGTCACCTGACCGAGGGTCCTGACCGTGGTGCCGCCGATCGCGAAGTCGACGATTGCGAGTGTATTCGGCTCCCGGACACCGGGGGCGCTCGTTTCGATCGTCGTCCAGGTACGCACGGTCCCGGTTTCGCCGGAGAGGTCGATCACGTCGAGGTCGGCCGAACCGCAGGTGGGACAGACCGGGTGTGTTGGAACGAAGACGTGGCCATTCTCGCAATGCGTGGCGTGAAACCCGCTTGGATCGGTCGACGACTGGTCGGTCAGGACCCTCTTCGGGTCCCCGTCGGTTCCCGATTCCCCGGCGTCCCGTAGTCCAGATCGTCCGCCGGTCTCAGTGGTCCTTTTCGGTGCTCGGGCCGCCACATCTGATCTGTCAGACGACGTCTGTTCCAGCCGTTCTCCACCGCGCTCGAGAATCGTGACGGTCACGCAATTCCCGAATCCGCCGATGGCGCTCGCGATTCCCGTCGTGGCGTTCACCTGTCTGTCGTTCGCCTCTCCGAGTAGTTGGGTGGCCAGTTCGTGGACCTGGGCGACGCCACTCGCCCCGAGGGGATGACCCTTTGCTTTCAACCCACCAGAGGGATTGACCGGAAGAGACCCTGACCTCTCCGTCACGCCGTCGATAGCCGCCTTCCAGCCCATCCCCGTCTCGGAGAAGCCGAGGGCTTCGAACTGGAGTACCTCGAGTATCGTGGACATGTCGTGCAGTTCCGCGACGTCGATATCGTCACTGTTCAGGTGGGCCATCTCGAATGCCTGATTGCCGGCGTGGACCACCCCGTTCATCCGAGTCAGGTCGTCTCGCTGGTGGACAACGTGGGTGTCTGTCGAGCCCCCGATGCCGGCGACGGTCACGTACTCGACTCCGAGTTCCTCGGCCAGTGATTCGTTCGTCAGGACCGCCGCGGCACTTCCGTCGGTTATGGGACAGAAGTCATAGAGGCGCAGTGGATCGGCCACGACGGGTGATTCCATGACCGTCTCGCGGTCGACTCGTTTTTTGAATTGTGCGTGTGGGTTGTCGATTCCGTTTTCGTGGTTCTTCACCGCGACGGCGGCGAGGCTCTCGCGGGGCGCGTCGAAGGCATCGAAATAGGCCCGGGCCGTCATGGCGGCGAACCCGGGAAGCGTCACGCCGTGTTTGTATTCGAACGGGTGGGTGACAGAGGAGATAACGTCCGTCGCCTCGGCAGTCGAGAGGTGTGTCATCTTCTCTCCGCCAACGAGGAGCGTCACGTCGCTCGCCCCCGAGGCGACGGACTGCCAGGCCGCAAACAGCCCTGCACCACCGCTCGCACTCGTCTGGTCGATTCGTTGGGTGTACGCGGGAACGGCGTTCAGGTCGTGGGCCAGAGCGTTTGAGAGGCCGGTCGCGCCCTCGAACTCCCCGCCCGCCATATTCGCGACGTAGAGGTGCTCGACGTTGCGACCCTCGATTCCGGCGTCGGAAAGCGCCTTCCTGCCTGCTTCGACGAGTAATTCGCGAAGCCAGGCGTCCCGCCGACCGAAATCTGTCATCGACGTCCCGATAATTGCCACCCGGTCCATACGGACTCCCCGCCCGGAGTTGCCTTTAGAATTGTGTCCACCGGGTCACGAGGAGGAATACGAGGTGGACATGAAAATCCTCCAAAACACGTCCTTGATGACAGAATATATAGAAAATATCTACATTATTATAATATTAGGAAATAATAAATTAATAAAATAAAAATAAAATTTGAATTTAAAATACAAATTAATATGTATATTCATACATTTGAAATATTATACATAAATAAAAAACTACGTAGAAGATTAAATTTGTTGTTTGCTTAAAGGAGAATCGAATAAATTGACATTAGATAATATAATAACATATTAATTAATAACCCTGATAAAAATATATGGAAAATCAATATTGCAACATCAAGAAACGTGGGGGTGCGTTTTGGAAATCGAAAACACCACGGATTCGGATATGAAATCTACCCGATCAATCGAGCGGACGCTTCTCCTTCTCGACGACTCGAACGTCGTCGATAGCCGTATCCGGATACGAACCGTCTTCGTCTTTTTCCACGGCTTTCACCATGTCCCAGACGACGTCGAGACCGGTGGTAACCCCCTGTAGTGCCTCCATCTCGCAACCGGTCTTTCCCACGGTTTCGACCGCCACTGTGAGGTCGACTCGACCGGTTCCTACATCGAACTCGGTCTCGACGTTCGTAATCGGAATCTGGTGACACATCGGGATGGTCTCCCATGTGTGCTTCACCGCCTGGACCGCGCCGACCCTGGCCGTCGCCAGAACGTTTCCCTTCTCGATCGAATCCGACTCGATGGCCCGGATAGAGGCGTCCGTGAGTCGGATAGTTCCACGGGCTACCGCCCGGCGCGCCGTGTCGGGTTTCTCACCGACGTCGACCATCTGGACGTCACCCTCCGGCCCAGTGTGTGTCAGGTCGTCCTCGCTCATTCACGATCACCCCATATTGCCTCGGGGAGCGTGGCGAGTAAGTCCGACGCCAGGAGCCCATATCCCGACTCCTCCACGACCAGATCGCCAGCTCGACCGGTAACGAACGCGGCCGCGGCAGCGGCCTGAATCGGCTCTAACTGGGCGAGTAGTGCGCCGGTCGCCCCGGCGAGAACGTCGCCGGTCCCCCCGACGGTCATCCCCGGGTTCCCGGTTCGATTGATCCGGGTGGTGTCACCGTCGGAAATCACGTCGTGGGCGCCCTTGACGAGGAGCGTCGCATCGACCTCGCCCGCGAACGACGCCACGTTTTCTGCGCGTTCGTCGACGTCCTCTGATCCCGTCCCGCCCATCTCGACGAACTCGCCCTGATGGGGGGTGCAGACGAGGGTGGCCTCGGTTTCGAGTTCCCGGACGATCGATAGCGCGTCCGCGTCGACGACAGCCCGACCCGAGAATCCCTCGAGGAAGTCGGCGACCGCGTCTCGCGTTTCGGGGGATTCTCCCAGTCCCGGGCCGATCACGACGACGTCTCGATCGCTGGCCCGGGAGCGGAGTTCCGGAACGTCCTCGGGGTCGATCCGGTCCCCGGGGACCGGTTCCACGATGAGGTCCTCGCTGAATCCCTGGACGGCAGTTTCGATTGCCTCGGGCACGGTGACGAACGCGAGGTCGGCCCCTGCACGGAGGGCGGCCTGGCCCGCAAGAGCTGGCGCTCCCGTAAAGGGGCCACCCCCGATAACCATGACTCGCCCGAAGTCTCCCTTGTGGCTCTCGGCCGGACGGGAGAGTTCGAGCAGGTCACCCGGACCGACGAAACGCTCGGCAGCGGCGGGAATTCCGATGTCGGCGACCGTGACACCATCACGTCCTGTGAGTCCCGGTTTGAGGTCGTGGAACGTGACCACGCGATCCGCGTTCGCGGCCACGTCCCCTGTCTCTCCCGTGTCGACGTCCATCCCGGAGGGGACGTCGACAGACACGATCCGTGCGCCGGACTCGTTCATCGCTTGGATGGCTGTCCGGGCCGGTTCGCGGGGCTCTCCCGTTACGCCCGTTCCGAGAATTCCGTCGACGACGACGTCGGGGGATCCAAGGTCGATGGCCGTTGAGTCCCGGACCACGACGGTATCGATGTCGGCCGCCTCGATCGCATTCCAGTTCTCCCTGGCGAGGTCGGTCGTGATGGCCTCGGACCGACCGAGCAGGTAGACCATCGGTCGGTATTCGTCGAGGTACCGCGCTGCGACGAGGGCGTCACCACCGTTGTTTCCCCGTCCCGCAACGATGGCCACCTCGCCCGGGGGGTCGATCATGTCCGTAACCGCTCGGGCAACGGCGTTGCCTGCCGACTCCATCAACTTGGCCTGCGAGACTCCCAGGGCGGCAGCGTTGCGGTCGACGGCCGCCATCCGCGCACTGTCGATCATGGCGGCGGATTCGTTCCGAGTCGTCCTAAACCCACCGCGACCTTCGGAACAAATCGATCCCCCGTACTCGAGGGAAACCACTCGACTCAGTACTCGATTTCGAACCCGCCGAGTCCCTGCGGTTCCTCCCGGGTGACCTCGACGTCCTCGACAGTTGCGGCGGGAGGACCCTCGTGGCAGAAGTCGACCATCGACTCGACGTCCCCGGGTGCCCCCTCGAAGACGGCTTCCACGCGACCGTCCGCCCGGTTTTTCACCCAGCCGTCGACACCGATCTCCCGGGCCCGGTCGCGGGTCGTGGCCCTGAAGAACACCCCTTGCACGGTACCGGTGACGTAGACGTGTGCGCGTGTACGGTCGCTCACGGGAATTGATAGTGGTGGGCAGCACAAAGTAGTAGGGGAGAGACGGTAGTGAACCCACAGTACTCAGAATCCGCTCGGACATTCCCCGAGACCCCATTCCTTCAATCCGCACCGGTATCGTCTTCACCGCCCGACCGCAGGTAGTGAAAGACGTAGGTCTGGGTATATCCGGGTTCGGGGCCGAATCGCTCCCGTATGGCCCGGGAGGTCTCGCGGTAGGACTCCCCGGCAGCCTCCGGAAAGTGGTCCGCTATCGCCGACCTGATCCAGGTGTCGAGGGGAACGGCCTCGTCGAAGCCGAGGGAAAAGAGAAGAACGCAGTCAGCGACTTTGTGCCCGACGCCCACGAGTTCCATGAGGGCGTCCCGGGCCTCCTCGTACGGCAACGTCCTCACCTCGTCCGGATCGATCTCCCCGTCGGCGATCAACGCCGCGGATTTCGTCACGTAGGGTGCGCGGTAGCCAAGCCCCTTCTCCCGGAGGTCGGCTTCCGAGGCGGCAGCGAGCGATTCGGGACTCGGGAATTCGTAGTAGACGTCGCCGTTACGGGAATGGGCCTGTCCATAGGTTCGTCGGAGGGTGGAAACCAGTCGGTGGATCCGCGGGATGCGCATCTGGGCGGAGAGGATGAAGGATATCACCGTCGGGAAGAACGGCTCGTTCACGAGTCGCATCCCCCGGTAGCGCCCGATGGCTCGCTGGATTACGCGGTCGTCCGGGGTGCGATCGAGGATCCGATCCAGGTCGTCGGATAGGCGCAGTCTGGATCGAAGCACCTGGCCGACCCCCTCACTGCCCCGCCATTCGAGGCCGTCAGTGGTTTGGCGAACCTCGAGGACGTTCCCGTCGTGCACGGTCCGATACCAGGGAGTCACGTCCGTCCGGACCGGCGCGCCGTAGGAGGCTTCGTCCGTTCGCTCCCAGAGAAAGGTCTGGCCGCTTTCGAGCGTCGCCTGGAGGTTCATCGGCCCACGAAAGCTCCCGTCGTCTATCGTCCCCGAACGCATCGGACCGGGATACGGTCGATTCGATCAGGAATCTATCGGTTACGGGCCAATCTATTTTTATGAGGGGGTGCAATTCTCTCATGAACCATGGATTGTAGGGTCGTCGTCGAGGCCGCGGTTCCGGTGTACGACGTCGAGACGTCGGACGAGGCGGTTCGGATCGCCATCTCCAAGACGGGAGAGATGCTCAACCCGGATCTCAACTACGTGGAGATCAACATGGGAGAGCGGAGTTGCCCCCATTGCGGGGAGGAACTCGAACCCGCGTTCGTCGCGGCGGACGAGAGCCTGGTCGCCCTCGAACTGGAGATGACCGTCTTCAACGTCGAGCGCGAGGAGCACGCGTCGCGGATCGCGAGAAAGGAGATCGGTCAGCGTCTCGAAAACATCCCGCTCGAAGTCCTCGAAGTCGAAGTGATCGAGACCGATGACGAGGACGAAGAGGAGTCGTCCGAACCGACCGAGGAATCGGACGATTCGGACACTGACGTGTTACCGGAATTCGATGATCTGATCGAGGGGTAGTACACCGGAGCAGTGTCGTCTTCCCCGGTCCGGTGAGTGACAGCGCAACGTCGAGAACGTCCACGTTACCGGCGCCAGTCGACGATTTCGAATTTCGCCACCCCACTCGCAATTCGGCCCCCGCTCTCGAACTGGAGTCGGTCGGATACCCATCCCGATCTCTGCATGTGTCCCCACTCATCCCCACGGTTTTTGTGGATGCTTTGGTCAATGGTTTTCGTGGATAGTATCGACAGTGATTTTCGTGGATGCTTTGGTCAGTGGTTTTCGTGGATAGTATCGACAGTGATTTTCGTGGATGCTTTGGTCAGTGGTTTCCGTGGATGTATCCGTGAGCGGGATGGACGGAAATATTCCTTCCACGGTGATTGATTTCTGAATCCGTATCGATTTGAAATTCCGACCTGGTAACTCCCGAGAATCGAGAACCCGATTGGCTGCTCCAGGGGGAATCGAAGGGCGGTGTGTCCGTCAGAATGAGAACGGTGACCCGGGGGAGGGGAAGAGACATAACGAGTTCTTGAAATTACCCCGTGAGAGCGTTAGTGTGTCGGAGGGAAGCCTGGGACAGAAGCGGAATTGACGACCGGTGGCCGGTCGCAGATTCAGATTCCTCTACCAGGGATTGGCGCTCGGTGTTCGTCCGACACTGACTCAGTGGGTTCAATCCGCCTTGGCGGGGACGGTTTCCGACTCCTCGGCGTCTTCCATCGTCCCAGTGATACCGTCAGCCAGCGCAAAAACAGCCGTTTTGTGATCGGTTTTCGATTTATGGATCGACGTCGGTCGAATTCCGAGCGATTCGTATTCGTCGAGCTCCAGATCGTCCGATGCTACTGTCTCGTAGTAATTTCCTACTTCGGCGAGAAGCCCGTGCAGGTGAATGAGTTCCTGCTTCTTCATTGCAACCTATCGTTGAGACTACGGGGTTATAGTCTTACTCTGAGAGCCGTTACCAATCACCCAATCGGCCGCGAGGTGGCCTGGGCCCGATGCTGAAAGGCTTTTAGGCACAGGTGCGTTCGGAATCGGTATGGACTACGACGAGCAACTCGAACGGGCCCTCGACGAAAAGCCGGACATCTCCGGCGACGAGAATCGATTCGAGGTGCCCGATCCGGACGTCAGAGCCGAGGGGAACCAGACGGTGTTCGAGAACTTCCAGTCGATCCTCTCCCGACTGGATCGCGAAGAACGCCATCTTCTCAAGTTTCTCCAGGACGAACTCGGGACGAGTGCACAGATCGACGAGCGAGGCCGGGCCCGACTCACGGGCGAGTTCAGCCAACGACGAGTGGGAGACGTCATCGACGATTACGTCGATACCTACGTTCTCTGCCCGGAATGCGGTCTCCCGGATACGAGCGTCACGAATGAGCAAGGGGCCGAACTCCTCGAATGCTCCGCGTGCGGGGCCCGCTCGTCGGTCTAATCGCACGCTACGGCCGAGGGTCCGTCTCGAAACCACACACGTGACGGGACCGACCGTATGTTCGATCGGACAGAGAGTCCGATCGCTCTCCGAAATTCCCCGATCGCTCTCCGAAATTGCCAGATTGCTCCCCGAAATTGCGTGATCTCTCATCCCCTCGTCGACGTGGCTTCTTTTCGGGCGCTACCTGCCCTCTCATACCAGCGCAGTCACTGCATACTCGTTTCAGCGGGGCCAAATTCCCGGGGCGGTCACCCACAGGTTCCGTGTGCGCTTTTCTCGATCCGCCCTCCTCTGAATATTCTCGATCGGGCCTCCTCGGAATTATTTCGCTCAGTCGAGAACGAGCCGATACGACAGGGGTCCGTCCGAACCGTTGGGCTACCCTGGCGTTCACGCCGGGGAGGATGTCATTGAAGGCGCTTGAGCGTTTGTAAGTCCCGGTCGGTTCGCATGAACTCGGCCATACGACGGTTCGTCTCGCAACTCGGGCAGGTGAAGGTCCCGTCGGGAGACGGGAGCTCGCTCGGGTTCGCCTCCCATGCCTTTCGACACTCCGGACATGTCAACTGCACGTAGGCCTCGTGGCCCATGAGTTACTCTGACAGGGCAGTGGGCAAAAAGATGCCGACGATCAGATTCGACCGACTTCCTCGACGGAGACGGACTCGACGCCCTCGACGCTTCTGAATGCTTCCTCCACGGCCTCCGTTCCTCCCGCGTCGTCCGGAACGATGACGGTCGGGAAGAGTGCAACCAGTCCGAACGCGACGTCTTCTCTGTCCACGGCGGAGATTTTCGCCCCTTCTGGGAGGGATTGCTCCAGTCGCTCCTGGAGGTCCTCGAGGTCGATCTCGGGACTCGTCGGCATTACCTTGATCCCCGCAGCGACTTTTCCCATCCTCAGGGCCCCCTGAATCCGCACTCCGGACACTCGTACAGGTTGCTCTGTTTTCGACATTTGGCACACCGGTAGATCTGGTGCCCACACTCGGGACACTTGAAGGTCGCTGCGTTCGTTCCCGAGATGTTGATCCCGCAGGAGACACACCGTCGGGCCTGCTCGGTTTCACTCATGGATTGTTATGTCCGTGTACCTGGCCCACGCGGTTTAACCGTTGTCTTTCGGCACGCATCGCCTCCCCGAGCGTAGGTTTAAACGACGTGGGAGGGAATCCCCGCGTATGACCGAGCAGGGTTGGTTCTCCGGTCTCGACCCGGACGACGTCGAGTCCGCCGCTATCGCTATCCGGGAGGGACACGCTGATGAACCGCGTGACTGGCCGGCGGAAGCGGTCCAGTCTGACTTCGTTCCCGACCGATCGACGTACTACCGCCGACTGCAGGAGGCCGCAATCCGGGCCACGAGCGAGGCGGTCCGGGACCGGGAGCGGGCGGACGATCAGCAACTCGTTCACGCCGTTCGGACGATGGATGATCTCTCGGACGTGGGAAACGAACTCGCCGAACGGGCGGCGGAATGGGCGGGAAGCCATTACGGCGAGACGCGTGAGGGGCTCGACTACGTCGAGGAGGTGGCCGATCGGGCACCGGACGGTCCCGTCGAGGAACGGATCGTTTCGCTCGCTCGACGAAGCCTGGACGTGCTCGAGGAGCGAGCGGATCTCAGAACGTTCGTTACCAGCCAGACACCGACAGTCGCGCCAAATCTGTCGATGCTTGCCGGGCCGGTGCTCGCCGCCCGCCTCATTTCCATCGCTGGAAGCCTCGAGTCCCTCGCGAAGAAACCAAGCGGGACGGTCCAGGTACTCGGTGCAGAGGACGCACTCTTCGCCCACCTCCGGGGCCACGCCCCGTCGCCGAAACATGGGATCATTTACACGCACGAGTACGTCCGGGAGACACCACCGGACCAACGTGGGTCGGCCTCGCGGGCGCTGGCCGGGAAACTCTCCATTGCCGCCCGGATCGACTATTACAGTGGTGACCGACGCCCCGAACTTGCGACGGAACTGGACCGGCGAATAGAACGAATCCGCGGCCGGGGGCCAGAGGAATGACACTTCCTGACGGCGTCGAACGACGACAGTTCGACGGCGAGCGATTGCTGGCCACGAAGGGGGAACAGGTGTACGGCGAACCGACGACTTCGTCCTGGCGACGGTGGGACCCCTCGCGATCGAAACTCGGGGCGATGTTCGAAATGGGCCTCGAGACCGGGATTGAGGAATCGGATACCGTCTTGTACCTGGGGGCGGCGAACGGCACCACCGTCAGCCACGTCGCCGACTTTGCGGGACCGACGTACGCAGTCGAGATGGCGCCTCGTCCCACACGCGATTTGATCGATGTGGCTGAATCCCGGGAAAACGTCATTCCGTTGCTCGCGGACGCCCGTAAACCCCGGACCTACGCCCACGTTGTCGAGGCGAACGTCGACGCCGTCGTGCAGGACGTCGCGACGAGAAACCAGGCGGCCGTCGCGGCTCGAAATGCCATGTTTCTCCACACGGAAGGTCGATTCATCGGTGCGATAAAAGCACGAAGCGAAGACGTAACGAGGGATCCGGATTCGGTGTTCGACGACGTTCTCGACTCCCTGAAGGACACGTACGACGTCCTGGAGACCGTTCGCCTCGATCAGTATCACCTCGACCACCTCGCGGTCATCGCGGAACCGAACGATGGAGGGCCGCCGGCTTCAGGAAGTATATAAATCGGACGCTCGTCGGGTAGGACGATGTCGGGTGGGTCGCGAGAGAACTTCACCGAGATGGGCACCCTCGGTGTCGAGGAAGAGTACTTCGTCGTCGACGAGGAGGGATATCCGGCTTCCGGAACCGACGACCTCGTGTACGACGCATCGGCACCGGAACCGATCACCGACGACGTCGATCACGAGTTGTTCAAATTCGTGGTCGAGACCAGAACGCCAGTCCTCGATGGACCGCGGGACGCCGAGGGCGCTGTACGGGAGATGCGATCGGCGATGGTGGAGCACGCCGCCGAACACGGCTTCAACGTCGCGGCGGCCGGCCTGCATCCCGCTGCCGTGTGGCGGCTCCTCGATCACGTCGAGAAGCCACGATACAAGGCGCAACTCGAACGGATACAGTATCCACAACACCGGAACACGACAGCAGGGTTACATCTCCATGTGGGCGTCGACGACGCCGAGAAGGCCGTCTGGATATCGAACGAAATTCGGTGGTACCTCCCGTTGATCCTCGCGTTATCGGTCAATTCACCGTTCTGGAACGGCTTCGACACGGGACTCGCGTCCGCGCGGGCCAAGATATTCGAGGGACTCCCGAACACCGGAATTCCGACGGCGTTTGGGTCCTACGACGAGTTCGAACACTTCGAGTCGACGATGATCCAGACGGACTCGATCGGTGATCGGGGCGAGCTCTGGTTCGACGTCCGTCCACACTCCGAACACGGGACCGTCGAGATCCGCGTTCCCGACTCACAGGACCGGACGGGACACGTCGACGGGCTCGCGGAGTACGTCCACGCGTTAGTGCTCGACCTCGCCGAGCGATTCGACGACGGTGAATCCGGAACGCGCTTCCGTCGGGAATTGCTCGACGAGAACAAGTGGCGAGCCCTCCGGTACGGTCACGAGGCCTCTTTCATCGATTTCCAACGGGATGACGTCGTATCTCTGCCGGAGGCCGTCGATCGAGAGGCAGAGCGCCTTGGCGTCTCCGGCATTCGAGACCTGCTTGACGCCGAAAGTGGCGCGGCAAGACAGCGTCGGATCCTCGAAGAACAGGGCCACGAGGCGCTCAGACGTGAATTGTTACTCGACGAAAGGGTTTAAACCCGATCGTCACTTTTGTCCTCTCAGAGACGACGCATGCCCGAGGAAGATACGTCAGACGCCGAGGCAAGCAGAGCGGAATCGGACAACGGGGAGGAGATCGAGGTCGATACGGACGCGGATATCGCTGGGGGGCCGCGTGAGCGCCTCGAGAAAGAGGCAGACAAGGCCGTAACGGAGTTCGATGCGCGGGTGGTCGACATCCTCTCCTGGGTGCTCGATACGGAAACGCGGGCCAGAATCTACGTCCAGCTCCGGAAGTTTCCCTGGAGCACGAGCGAGGAAGTCGCCGATGGCACGGGTCTGTACCCGAGCACCGTTCGTGAGGCCCTCGCGGAACTCGCCGAGGACGAAATCGTTTCCCGCCGGAAGCGTGAGAGCGAGGGAGCGGGCAACAACCCCTACGAGTACAGGGCGATTCCGCCGAGCGATCTCGTCGGAAACGTGGTGGGACGCGTCCAGGAGGAGTTGAACACGTTATTCAACCTCGACGCGCATCTGCGAAACACCGAGGAACCCACCGGGGAACCGGTCCGGATCGAGGTTTCAAATGCCGGGTCGAAAGAACGGGAGGAACCGGCAGCGGATTCCTCAGATGACGATTCTGACGGGACCGATCCTGACGAAGCGTCCGACAGTACCGGGGAATCGTAACCCACAACCCCTAAACCGGGTCGCACCTTCCTGCGGGATATGGACGTGGCGCTGGGCGGGACGTTCGATCCGATTCACGACGGACATCGTCGACTCTTTCGCCGTGGCCTGGAACTCGGTGATCTCACCATCGGCCTCACGAGCGACGAACTTGCCCCGAAGACCCGCCACGACGAGCGTTACATCCGCCCTTTCGAGGTCAGGAAAGCGGAACTCGAGGACGAACTCGAAGACCTCGCCGCCGAATACGGACGTTCTTTCGAGGTCCGGAAACTAACGAAGCCGACTGGCATTGCCGTCGAACCGAAGTTCGACGCGCTGGTCGTTTCGCCGGAGACGAAACCGGGTGGCGAGAAGATCAACGAGATCCGCGAGGAACGTGGACTCGATCCCCTCGACATCGTCGTCGTCGATCACCTCCTCGCGGAGGACGGGGACATCATCTCGAGTACCCGGATCGTTCGAGGGGAAATCGACGAACACGGTAACCTCACCCCGGACCGGGAACCGAGAACTCGCCCGGAAGCCTGAGCAGGGTTCCGGGACGTGGCGGTGGATTTCTATCGTTCTCACAGGGCCGGTGAGCCCATCGCTACGCCTGTGGGCCCATCGCTACCACGACGGCGGCTCTAAACCGGCATCGTCGAGTATCTCCTTCCAGCGTCGCTGGATGACGAGCCTGGAGACGTCTGCGGCCTCGGCGACGCTCGACTGTGAGCGTTCCTCGCCCGCGATGAGCGAGCCTGCGTACAGGCTGGCCGCGAGGGCGGCCCGCCGTGATCGCTCCTCCCGTGGTATTCGGGAGAGGAACAAGTCGAGCGCGGTGGAGCGGGCTTTGCTACCGAGGTCGAGTCGGTCGGCGACCGCGTTCAGTTCGGCGACCCATTCGCGATTGTCCACCTCCTCACCCGCCTTGTACATGCACGGACGAATGGGAAGACGGCAAATATCACTTACGCCCCCACGGAGTCTCCCCGAGAATGGCCCAGTGGACTCGTGATATTTATCCCTTGATGTCGTGAATACGGCAGTGCAGGCTCGTCCTGCGAGCGCGGGTAGCCAAGCCAGGAAACGGCGCAGCGCTTAGGACGCTGTCCCGT